>VXPI01000179.1 GCA_009839585.1 Gammaproteobacteria bacterium | reverse complement strand
CCGGGAATGTCCGCGACTGGACCATCGGCTGGCGGCTGGCGCCGGAGGCTGCCGGTGCGCCCGGCATCACCTTCGGCATCACGGCCACGCGGCACGAGGCCGAAGGCACGCAGCCCGTGCACGCGGCCCGGATCGAGGCAGCGCTGCACTGGCAGTAGCGCACCGGAACACGGGGCGGGGCGGAGTTATTCCGCTGTTTCTGCCCTTGTCTGGCGGGATGGCATGACCAGCGTCATGCCTGCGACGGCACAGCCCCGGGTTGGATCGACCGTAGTTGTGAAACGATGGCGAATCTCGCCGGAGCCATCAGGGGTCCTGTCCACAACGTGGTCGGGAATTCTCAATAGCATCCATGCCCCGCCATGGCCCGGGGAAATCAAAGTCTACATATTTTCCGGCCCAGGACCATCGGATTGCCCAATCACCGGGATGGTCTTCGGGAGGAAAGCGTAGCCTTCATAAACAGACAGGGGTAATGCTGCACTGCTTGGGACCGGAACTGGGAAAGGGAAGGAAACTATAACCAATCCTGGCCAAATGTGGCAGCAGGGTTGTATCCGTCTATTTCCCGATGATCTTTTTTCATGCCGCCAGTTCCAGAAATCGCCGCATTGTTCTTGTTCCCTTTCTCCGATTGCAAGTCGGGCATAGGAGCTGCAAATTATCGTCAATATCCGGCCCTCCTTTTGAACGGGGTACGATGTGATCAACTTCCAGCAAATCCACATCCAGCGCTCGGCCCGATCCGCCATCACCGCAAGGCCCTGCACACCTTCCCTGTTGTCGTTTGAACAGCACGGCTTTGATGTTCCTTGATCTGACAGGCGCATCCGAATCCGTTCGCCTAGGCGGCCGGGTCTCATGTCTAACTTGTACATCCCTGTCTTCATGTCGTTCAAAAGCAAGGCCTTGTCTGATTCATGTTGCAGGATTTTCAACATATATTCCGGTGCAGTCGGTTCAATGTCGCATCCTGCCCATTGTCGATTCAGATATTCGGCAGCAAGCATGGTAGTTCCTCCACCACAGAAGGGATCAAATACCATATCCCCCTCTTTTGAAGAAGTCGCATTTAGTCGTTCCAGCAAGGGAATTGGTTTCTGCGTGGGGTAAAAACGTATTTTTGCAGATGGGGCAACAGGCTGAATATCGGTAATCACATCATCAGGATGCTTTCCCTTGTCGTTGAGAGTTTGGACTCCGTAATCAATCCCGTCCCGAACATTTCCGATATAGTGACTGAATCGGTCTATGGTAGTTTGAGCATAGGGTTGCCTACCTGGGTCTGGATCAAAATACATATTCTCTCCATGCCCCGAATATCGAAATATCACGTCATGGCGACGGGCGAAATCAACATTCGGGGTTCCTGCTCCTCGGTAGTACCAGATCAGTTCGTTTCGATACTGGGCAACCCCGAGAATCGCATCCAGCAGCAGTTTGAGGTAATGGTTCATTTTTGGATCGCAATGCAGATAAATGGTTCCGGTCGGCTTGAGAATCCGGCGCATTTCGATCAGCCGAATGGCCATGTAAGTCAAATATGCCTAGGCACTGTCCCCGTTGGTATATCCGGCAGCTGTAATTGCACTCCAGCTGGCCGTGTTGTCGCTTTCTATATCTTCAACTCAATCCTTTTTTACGTCATCCAGTGACCATGTATCCTTGAATGCTGCTGTGGCTTTAGTGTCACCGATAGGGGCGGAATAATCCCGCTTGGAGTTGAAAGGAGGATCAAGATAGATCAGGTCAACGGACTGCGAGTTCATCCCCGCATGATTGCTAAGTTGTCTTCCGTCCACAGCGTGCGATTTTCCCAGTTCGGATAACCTGACTGTTTACTGACCAGACTATCAGATTGATTGCTTGTGCTCATGGATAATAAACTCTTGGTTGAACCAGGGTGCAAATATCCCGATTCCGGTTCAGCAAGTCAAGTATGCAATTACCCAGAAAACTGTCGGGAGTGATTGTTAGGGTTGGTTATAATTCCCAAAGGGAATGTCCTGTTTTTTCTCATGCCTTTTACAGTGTTCAGTTTCCGCGGTGTTATCCCCGCATCCCATGAAAATCCAGCCATGTACAACAAAAACACTCGAAAAACTGAATTGGCTTGACAGTACGGGCATGGGCATTGATCACCAGTCTGTTGGCAGTTCAGCCATCCTCGCCCAGGATTATAATCCGAATAATTCAGACTGGTTCCGGGACGAATTTCCCTCTATTTGCCTGTGAACCCGGGAAAATGCCGGGATTTTCAGATTTTCACTGCATTTGCCATCGGGTGTTACACTACGGTTTCCCATATCCCGCGAGAACGCCACGAAAATGGCTACTCTAAACAGATAATGAACAACAAGGCCGCATACACCCCTCATGAACAGGTCACGGAACTCAAGCGTGGTGCAGAAGAAATCCTGTTGGAGGAAGAGTTACTCGAAAAACTGAAATCGGGGCGTCCATTGCGGATCAAGACTGGGTTTGATCCAACAGCACCCGACCTGCATCTTGGCCACACTGTGCTCATTAATAAAATGCGCCAGTTTCAGAATTTTGGTCATACGGTCATTTTCCTGATTGGGGACTTCACGGGAATGATTGGTGATCCCAGTGGCCGAAACACGACCCGACCACCGCTCTCGAGAGAGGACATTAACAAAAACGCGGATACCTACAAGGAGCAGGTATTCAAGATTCTTGATCCCGCATTAACCGAAATTCGCTTCAATTCAGAGTGGATGATCCCTCTTGGTGCTGAGGGCATGATTCGACTCGCTTCTCGAATAACCATGGCAAGGATAGTCGAAAGAGACGACTTCAAGAAACGGCTGGCTGATAATCAACCGATAGCAATCCACGAACTCCTCTACCCATTGGCTCAAGGATACGACTCGGTCGCACTGAAGTCCGATATTGAACTTGGCGGGACCGACCAGAAGTTTAACTTGCTGATGGGGCGGGAACTCCAGAAACAATATGGAATGCCGTCTCAAACAGTACTGACCGTACCCCTTCTGGAAGGACTGGATGGGGTCAGAAAAATGTCAAAAAGCCTGGACAATTATATTGCGCTTGAAGATCCACCCAGTGAAATGTTTGGCAAGATAATGTCTATATCGGACGAACTGATGTGGAGGTATTACGAATTGTTGAGTTTCCAGTCGGTGTCCGAGCTCGAGAAAATCCGGCAGCAGGTCAAGGAAGGAGCAAATCCAAGAGACACAAAAGTTGCTCTGGCGAGTGAGATAACAACGCGATTTCATGGGTCTGCCGAGGCAAGGCAAGCCTATGAAGGGTTTGTCAGGCAGTTTGCAAAAGGTGTTGCTCCAGACGATATGCCTCGTGTACGGATTCCATCGGATGACAATGGGATATTGATGTCTGTACTTCTTCGGGATGCAGGTCTTGTCGAGTCTTCTACAGATGGGATACGCATGATTCGCCAGGGTGCCGTCAAGGCAGACGGTGAGCGCATTGATGATATCAAGCATATTCTGAAGCCGGGCACCTGTAGCACCATTCAGGTAGGTAAACGGAGATGGGCGCGTGTTGAAGTTCAGCACTTGCCGGGAGAAGGTGAACAATGATGGGTATCGAAGCTGAAACTGGAGAAAGCCGCAAACCGGTTATGTTTGCGATATCGGAATATTGCACAAAGCCATACAGGGGACTGATTTCGGTTTTTAAGTGTCCGGGAAACAGGCAGAGCGGATTTGAAGCAGAAAGTATGCGAGTTCAATGACTTCTGATGTTTCAACTGATCTTGATATGCCAATCGATAATCTGTGCGACCACATGGGGCCAATGACCACTCCCTTGCTTGCCAGTTTGGAACTAGTGGGTGGACGACAGTTTTTTGAAGGTTTCACCCATTGATTCTCCATCCCAATTTCGATCCAGTTGCAGTTTCCATTGGTCCTGTTTCTATTCACTGGTATGGACTGATGTACGTGATCGGCTTCGCCTTGGGTTGGTGGGTCGGATACCGAAGGGCATCAAAACCTGAAAACAACTTTCAGCCACAGGAAGTCGGCGATTTACTGTTCTATGTCGCCTTGGGGGTAATTCTCGGAGGGCGTATCGGCTACATGGTGTTTTACCAGACTGCGTCCTTGCTGGAACATCCCTTGTCGGTATTTGCAATCTGGGATGGCGGAATGTCATTCCATGGAGGGGTGGTTGGGGTAATTATTGCCTGTTTGTTCTATGCCAGGTACAAGAGTCATCATCCATTGGCGGTATTTGATTTTCTGGTGCCGCTGATTCCACCGGGCCTGTTTTTTGGGCGCATCGGCAATTTCATCAATCAGGAATTATGGGGAAGGGTTTCCGATGTACCATGGGCCGTGCAGTTCTATACAGCGGATTTGATACCGAGGCATCCATCGCAAATATATGAAGCACTGTTGGAAGGAGTGGCATTATTTATTGTCTTGATCTGGTTTTCATCTAGGCCCCGCCCCCTGGGGTCAGTAAGTTCCTTGTTCCTGTTGGGTTATGGAGTGTTTCGTTTCCTGGTTGAATTCTACCGAGAGCCGGATCTTCACTTGGGGGCGATTGCCTTTGACTGGTTGACTATGGGGCAGTTGCTTTGCCTGCCAATGATTGCTCTTGGGCTGATCATCATGTTCAGGGCCTACAGATATTCAGGGAAAACCTGATTGAATTCATGGCTGGGGCGGTCAGCGGGAGACGTAGGGAGAATCCGTGATTGACGGTATTTACTCTCTTCCTGTTCGTTCTTCGGCAATTAGTTTGGCCAACAACTGACGGGCCAGAGACAGTTGCTCTGCACCAAGTTCGGTGTATTTTGCATGGCTCGCCCCCCGAAAAACCTTGACCGCTGAGCTGATTTCACTGACGGCACGATCAGCGATTTCCATGTCATTGCTCATTTCGGCCAGCTGGCGTCGAGCGACCCCAAGATTTGCCATGGACATTGCCCAGGTCATGGGCATGCTTTCCTGTGTCCAGACTTTCAGGGTGTCCTGATAAGCATCAATAGCTCCTTTCATGAGTTCAATGCTGTTCTCGCGTTCAGAAAGCTTCTGCAATGCTGTTCCGAGATTATTTTGAGTGATTGCCCATTGCTCGGGTAGCAGCTCTCTGGATCGTATGGAAAGTGCACTGTTGTAGGCGGCTATCGCCTGTTCCAGGGTTCGAGGTCCTCGGCGATGCTCTCCAAGCGAGCTCAAGGCGGTACCTAGATTGAACATGGCTGTTGCCCAATCAAGGGGAGTGCCTGATTTTGTCCAGACTCGAAGTACTTCCTTGTAGGTATCGACCGCACGTTTCAGAATTTTTGGATCCTTGTTTTTCCGGCCCAGAGAATGGAGTACTGCAGCCATATTATTCAAGGTTGAAGCCCATTCATCGGGGGTTTTCTGCTCGCCCCTGAATTGAAGGGCCTGGTCAAATGCTTCAATGGCCTGGTTACAAAGCTCATCGTCTGACTGGCGTTGTCCAAGTGCCCCCAATGCATTGCCGAGTCCATTCTGGGCCGATGCCCACAGTGCCCCTGTCGTTTCCGGATCGCAAAGCTCCAGAGCCTTGTTATAGGCCTGAACGGATTCCTCTAGATATCGAGTCCCCGAGCGGCGCTGGCCGATAATCCCAAGGAGCGTTCCCAGAGTTTCAAGGGTTATTGCCTGTTGTTCTGTCCTTTTGTGCTTTTGGGTCAGGATAAGTGCCTGGGACCTCAGAAGTTCGATTGCGCTTTGCAATGCCGAATCATCGCCGAATTCCCGACCCTGATCTCCTAGTAACAGGGCTTCAAGGTGAAGCAGTTGCCATTTTTGCAGGTCATCCATATCGCCTGTTTCGGATCCCAGCCGACAAAATTCTGCGCCTGAGAGATTGTCCTGCATGGCCGCCGAGGCCAAGGCCTGGCATTCTCGGAGCATTGCTGGGACAGAAGCATCCATGGTTTCAGTCATGCCCTGCAAATCCGCAAGCCCTGAAGCAATTTGCAGGAGTGAGAAGTCTTTGCTGGATTTCAGCAGGCTCTTTAGATTATTTATGCGAGGTTTGAGATTTGAGTCTTGAGGGGTATGCTGGTACAGGTCGTCCAGTCTGCGTTCAAGAGTATCAAGATGATTACAGGATGCTTCAAGAAGGTCTGGAATTTGTGAGGCGTCAACACTGGTTTCCCGGATGTGTTCCAGTAAGCGTGCAACCACCCGGGCTGGATGTTCAAGGTGTGGAAGCAGTGTATCGAGATTTTGCATCTGTAATCTGGAATGTGGGCGAACACAGGTCAGTCAAACACAGAGGCATCAGAATCAGTTTGGCACGGCCTAGTCAAATCATAGGTCATGCATGGATATGCCAGACTGCAGTAGGGTCGAACCCTGATGCCCGGTCAACTTTCCTTAAATCACTGGTTCAACGAAAACCATCGAAAACAGTATCCTCCCGGCTAGGATAACCGGGAGGCGCATTCAATCAACAATATGGTAAACAGGTGCTTTCTCCATGGTCCACTCCCCGGAGTCAGGGTCGCGATGCGACAGGGTCAATACATGCCAGTTATCATCGTCGAGTTTCATGTGATCTCCGCGATAGTAGTAACCCGGCCATCGGGTTTCTTCCCGAAACAGGGTATGCCGTACCACTGATTCGGAGGCAATGGCACGATGTTTCAGCTCCCAGGCCCGTTGCAGCTGATGCAGGTCTTCAGCGCCAATGTGCTCAAGATCTTCATGGAGAGTATGAAGCAATTCCAAACCGCGGTTCAGCATTGGTGCATTGGTCATGTAATTGTTGCTGATACCGCCAGCGTATTCGTCCATGAGTTTCTCCAGGCGCTGAAGGCCATGGATTGGCAGTATGTAGCTTGGCGATACCGTGCCACCAACAATCTCGTTCCTGCCAATCTGGTAATTCTCGAGAGGCTTGTAGACTGATGTTTTCAGCTCTTGATACTGACTTTCGGAAACTTTAACGGGATCCTTGCCATGATCCCTTATAAACCGGACAGCTGCCTTTGCGGCCAGTCGACCTTCTGTAAACGACCCGGACGAGAATGCGTGGGCAGTACCACCCAATGCGTCACCTGCACCGAACAATCCATCGACGGTCATCATCCGGTTATAGCCCCAGTAGTATTCATCGGGAGAGACATCTTCCGGACCGCTTGCCCAGGCTCCTGAACAGGTAGCATGGGAACCCATGACGTAGGGTTCGGACGTGGTCAATTCCGGATTGATGTACTTGGGATCAATATCCTGCGAGGCCCATACCACGGCCTGACCAACGGTCATGCCGAGGAAGTTTTCCCAACCGACGATTTCCTTGTGTGGATCCTGAAATGCTTCCTTGGTGACCATGTGAATCGGTCCTCGACCTGCCTTCATCTCCTCAATAAACGCATGGTTTCTGAGACAGGTCGGGGTTGGATGGTGATCGATATATTCACCTACCAGGTTCTTGGTATGTTCATACCACTTGGATTCGTACTCTTCGCCATAGGCGTTTTGCGTGTAGGTTTTCAGGTGCAGGAAGTAAGCGCCTACTGGACCGTATCCATCCTTGAAACGACACAGCACGATGCGGTTTTCCATCTGGGTCATTTTTGCGCCAGCCAGAATTGGCAGTGCGTATGCGGATGCAGAACTCCAGGGTGCATACCAGGTCCTGCCCATGCCTTCACCCACGGACCGTGGTTTGAAGATGTGGGATGCTCCGCCTGCTCCAACGATTACTGCCTTGGCGCGGAATACATGAAAATCACCCGTGCGTACATTAAAGCCGACTGCACCGCCAATTCGGTTGGGCTGGCTTTCATCCATCAGAAGATGGGTGACCATGATCCGGTTGTAGATTTTGTCGGCAGATTTACGGGCCGCTTCCGCAACAATCGGCTTGTAGCTTTCACCATGAATCATGATCTGCCATTTGCCTTCACGCTGGTAGCGGCCGGTTTCAGGATCCCGCATCAGAGGCAAGCCCCATTCCTCGAACTTGTGTACTGTCGAGTCGACATGTCGGGCCATATCGTAAGCCAGATCCTCTCGCACCATGCCCATGAGGTCATTACGTGCGTAGCGGACATGATCCTCGGGCTGGTTTTCATCCCACTGCATGCCCATGTAGCAGTTAATCGCATACAGTCCTTGTGCAACCGCTCCGGAGCGGTCGATATTGGCTTTTTCAGCAACCACAATTTTCAGGTCACGGCCCCAGTAGCGGGCCTCATAGGCAGCACCTGTGCCCCCCATGCCCCCGCCAACTACAAGGATGTCACAATCCTCGAATACAGTCTTAACTCCCATTAGTAGTAGACCCCCTGCTTGAATTTCGACTTTTCTATGGTCGGCAATCCGGTCTCGATATTGAGAGCATCCGGTTCGTGGCAGAGTAACTGGCTTTCGAGTGCTTCGTTGTCAGGCACTGCGAAGTCGGCAAGTCTGGGAATTTTTTCTCCCCAAGGCTGTGTAGTGATTGGCGAGACGAAGTTTTTCTCACGCCCGTCGCGGAATTTGATGCGCCAGGAGATCGTGCCTTTCTCTTCTTCACGTCGAACCCGTACGCTGTGGCCGAGAGGGGCAAAGTCTGCATAGCCTCGGGCATCAATCGCATTCTGTGGGCAGGCCTTGACACAAGAGTAGCATTCCCAGCACATGTTGGGTTCAATGTTTACGGCACGTCGATATTTCTTGTCGATATGCATGATGTCTGAAGGGCAAATATCAACACAATGGCCGCAGCCATCGCAACGGGTCATGTATACAAAAGTTGGCATGGTAATTCCTGAGTTGGTTATTGGGCTTTGGAGATGTTCCGACAGTCAAACCGGGCAGTTCAAAAATGGTGTTTCAGTACTGGCGAGGCAGCTGGCGCTTGATGCCGAGCCCAAACTGGGCGGGTTTATCTGCTGGTTCAGGCAGATTGTTCCAGGTGCCGTTGGCTTCCGAGATGCGTTTCTCGTATGCAGCCGCAGGCTTGAAAAACATGTGGGCGAATTTGGACCATGGTACTCCACCGAACAGGGCCAGAGCGGATGCTACGAACAGGAGGAAGAAAAACCATGACAGGAACACGCCCCCGGCACTTAATGCAAAAGACCAGATCAAGGCGAACGTCGTGCAGGCGAGAAGAGAGAGCACAAACAGGTCAGCCAGCATAAAGCGAAATGGCGAATTTCCTTCAGCGGCGACATCGACGCGGATGAAGAACCAGAACCAGTAGCCGCCCACGCAGACCATCAGGGCACCCAAGTGCCAGAGCAGGGGGAGAATAGCCGGGGTTGCGGAACCGCTATCGGTATATCCGAAGATCATTATGCTGGTACAAGCCACGAACAGGATGAATCCATACATGGTGAGCAGGTGTGCAATCCGGCGTCTGGCATTGCAGAATTCGCCAGAAGCAAGGACATCGTGAGCGGCAGTAGCCAAGGCAATTTTTGCGGCTTCACCCCCTCCGATTTGCCGGTCGCTTGTGGATTTTGTCTTCTTCATGTTCTGGAAGAAGTACCTGGCACTTTTCTTGTGGATGACATCAAAAATGGTGCCTGCCACGACCAGAAGGATCATGATGACCAGAAAGGTCTGCATTGCTGCCGAAGGTATGGTTGAGGATATCTCGGCGAATGGGTTGGTAGTAAGCATTGGAAAAGGTGTCAGGTCAGGAGCATTGGATTTTCATAACCCAATTATGTTCAATCATGCCGTGCGGTGCAATGGGATAGTTTTTTTATTCCATAAAACGACTTTATCTCTACCCGGCTATTGCGCGATCAAAACCGGAATACGTTGTTATCTTTTCCCTGTACCCCTTGAAAGTTTTATTCCTAGAATTGAACGTCAAATTAACTATGCCTGTTAACACATTTTCCATGTTATGTGGGATGCTCGATGCCTGTGGTTTTCAACTGGAACAGTACAGGGGAACAGGCTATGGAACTTGCACAGGTGCAATACGAGCGCATTGCCCCGCTGCTTCCGAGGCAGCGGGGCAATGCCGGCCTCTCCAGCCATCAGGCACTCAATGCCATTCTCTGCGTGGCCGGGCATGGCTGCAAGTGGCTGGGACTGCCGGAGCGGTTCGGCAGCCGGCACTCCATCTACACGCGCATGAACCGGTGGTCGAAGAACGAGGTTCTCGACCGCGTGTTCGAGCACCTGCAGCGGGAGCAGATGGTCTGGGTCGGGTCGAGGCCCTGGATCTCGACAGCACCGGCATCAAGGTACATCCCGACGGCACGGGCGCTC
>VXPI01000136.1:7334-10347 GCA_009839585.1 Gammaproteobacteria bacterium | reverse complement strand
ACCTGCCATGCCGTCAACCGCTCCGGGCACGGGATCCTCGGCGAAACCCGCTTCGAGAAGGCGTCGTACAGGGGGCGCCGGCCAGCTTCAGAATTGGGGTAATAATAAGACGAAGCCATCAAACAGAAATTGTTTGGCAAATACTACGAAGAGAAGCAGTATACCGTTCAATAGGATTGCGAGATGACGAATATCTCCAAGCCGATGCTGTACAAGGCCATGTAGAGTTGATGAGATCATGAACCGGATGGCGATGTAGTCACGACATGGTCTTGACTATTGCAGACCTTCAAGGCAAACTGTCTGCACACAAATCAGAATAGTCAAGGAGGTTTTCATGCAACTTGCCCTGAGAGAAGCAAAGGCCCGTCTCTCTGAACTCGTAGCGGCTGCCAGCAACGGAGAGCGGGCTATCATTACCAAGCATGGTCGGCCAGTCGTCGAGCTGGTGCCATGCAGTCAACCACCGGGAGGGATTGATTTTGAAAAACTGGAGAAAAAACGCCGGGAACTTGGCATTATGGATGATGATGAGGGTTGGCCGGAGCAATTCAATGACCCGGCATTCAGCCGACAGGTTCTTGGCCTGGAAGATTGACGGGCAAACCGAATGAAGCAGGTTCTTCTAGACACATCCTACCTGTTTTATATCATGGTCAACCCCAGTAAGTTATCCGACTCTGTTCGCAGGACATTGTCAAGCACGGTTGCGACATTTCATGTGAGTGCGGTATCAATCTGGGAAATGCGGCTCAAGTACAATGCCTGCAATCCTTCAGGCGATCGGAAAAGCCATTTTTCTCCGATGGATGTACTTGAGGTTATTGAAGATCAGAACGTGAAATTTCTTCACTTGGGCATGAATCATGCGGCATGTCCTCTCAAAATACCGCTGAATCACAAGGACCCTTTCGACGAGTTGTTGCTTGTTCAGGCACAGGAAGAAGGTTTGAGGCTTCTCACAGTTGACAAGATGCTAACCGGACATCCGTTGGTAATCAGTGCAGAGGAGCTGAAAGCTTGAAATATGATCGTCTCCATCCGCTGTTCTGAGCAATATTCCTTGCCACTGTTGCCATCGTATTGAGTGTTATTTGCGAAGCAAACCCCCTTTGGAGATAAATATGACGCTTGATGAAATTCTGGAACAATGGCGGGCCGTTATGGCCTCGGCCGAATTTTCAAGGCACCGTGCCGCAGGTACCGCATTTGAAAAGTTATGTATTGCCTACCTGACTCACGACCCGGAACAGAAAACGCAATATCGAAGGGTAATAACTTACAGAGAGTGGGCTAATGAACGGAGAAAAGATGCTCAAGATTTAGGTGTCGATCTGGTGGCAGAGACTCTTGATGGTCATTTTGTGGCTGTACAGTGTAAATTCTACGCCGAGGGGGAAAGCATCCCGAAGTCGGAAATTGACTCGTTTTTGTCTGCGTCCGCCACCCATGATTTCACGCATCGGATTCTAATCGATACAACAGGTCGAAAATGGTCACCCAATCTCGAAAGGGTTCTTTCTGAGCAGGCAATCCCCGTCGTACGCATTGGGCTGCACAATCTCCGGGAAAGCCCCATTGACTGGAGTCAGTTCCTTGAAACGGGGAAGATCCGTTATGTGCACAAGCCGTTGGCTCTCAGACCCCATCAGGAAAATGCACTGAAAAACGTTGTCAAGGGGGTCAGGAAACCCGGCAGTCGTGGCAAGCTCATCATGGCTTGTGGAACGGGCAAGACGCTGACAGCACTGCGGATTGCCGAGGACTTGGCTGGCCAAGGCGGGCGAGTTCTTTATCTTGTACCCTCACTGGCATTGATGTCGCAGACCATCCATGCCTGGACAAAAGACGCCAACCTATCGTTGCGGGCTTTTGCGGTCTGTTCAGACAGCCAAGTCGGTAAACGAAAAAAGAATCAGGACGATAACATCGATATGGATGTCCTTGATCTCGCCTGGCCTGCGACTACCGATGCCGCCAAATTATCCGAGCGGGCTCGACCAGACGATCCAAATGCATTGACTGTGTTTTTCGCGACCTACCAATCTTCCCCTGTGATTGAAAGATCCCAGAAAGAGTTCGATTTACCTGGTTTTGACCTAGCGATCTGCGACGAGGCCCACCGCACTGCAGGTGCGATAGTCGATGAAATGAAACAGTCGAGTTTCACACGCATTCACAGGGACAGCTGCATTCAAGCCTCCCGCCGCCTGTACATGACCGCAACTCCGAAGGTGTATGCCGAAAGTGCCCGGACCAAGGCTGGTGAACTGGCAACCGCGTTATGCTCAATGGATGATGAGCAGTTGTATGGCCCCGAACTGTACAGAATTGGGTTTAGTTCTGCGGTCGAGCAAGGCCTGTTATCGGATTACCGGGTCATTGTATTGACGGTATCCGAGAATGTTGCTGCCCAGGTGCTTGCCTTGATCGGTGGAGAGTTCGATGACTCGCTTAAACTGGACGATACCGCCTTGATGATCGGCTGTTGGCGGGCTCTGGCCAAGGCTGACCGAGACATCTTTCCCGAGAACGAGCGTGATCCCATGAAGCGGGCGATCGCATTTTGCCGAACAATCAAGTCTTCCGAGCAGCTGGAAGCATTGATAAGGAACATTACCCAGAAGTATCGCTCGCTCGAAACCGATGGTGAGCTAACGCTTCCGAACCATGACGTGCCAGCGCGTCACATTGACGGCACGCACAATGCCGGGCAACGGGCGGATGCGTTGAAATGGCTGGACACACCCGGGCAGAATGAATGTCGAGTCCTGACCAATGCCCGGTGCCTGACCGAGGGAGTGGATCTGCCTGCACTGGACGGGATTCTCTTCATGCATCCGCGGAAAAGCCAGATAGAGGTGGTACAGGCGGTCGGGCGGGTGATGCGCAAGGCACCGGGCAAGGAAATGGGCTACATCATTCTTCCGGTTGTGGTCCCTCCCGATGCCTCGGCCGAAAAGATTTTGGATGACAACGAACGCTGGCGCAAGGTCTGGCAGATGCTGAACGC
>VXPI01000136.1:0-7324 GCA_009839585.1 Gammaproteobacteria bacterium | reverse complement strand
GCTATTCGCAGTCATGACAAAGATTTGATGGCGCGATAAACGCTGGTAACCCGGGCGTGCGCGTGCTGATTTCACCTGTAGGCTGGACCCCGAAGTCAAGTGGTTCGCCCGGGCCGGGTATAGGTGATGGAAGAGCAGCAGATATTGATCCGGACACGGTGGTCCATACTCCACCTAGTCAGGAAGATCTTCCTGAACAGTTACCTGGCGCAATCATGGCCAGGATTGTGGAGAAGTGTGGATCTCGCAAATACTGGGATGAGTGGGCAGGGGATGTAGCCAGGATTGCACGTGCCCACATTGAGAGAATCACCGCCATGGTGACCGTTGATGAAACGAACCGGGACAACCCGGATATCCAGGCGGCGGCTGAGATGTTCGATGGTTTCGTGAAGGAACTGCAGGATGACCTGAACTCGGGCATCACTCGCGAAAATGCGATTGAGATGCTGGCTCAGCACATGGTTACCGGACCGGTATTTGATGCGCTCTTCGAAACAGAGGCTTTCACCAAACGTAATCCGGTCAGTCAAGCCATGCAGAATATGCTTGATGTGATCAAGCCTTCTGGCATTGATGCCGAAGCTGAAAATCTGGAAGAATTCTATGCTTCAGTCAAGCATCGTGCCAAAGGTGCATCAAGCGATGAGGCGAAACAGCAAATCATCGCAGAGCTTTATGACAAGTTTTTTCGCAATGCTTTTGCGGAGACCAGCAAGAAACTTGGGATAGTCTACACGCCGGTTGCGGCCGTGGATTTTATTCTTCAGTCCACCGAGCAGGTTCTGAACAATGAACTCGGTGCCAGCATGAGTGATCAGGGGGTCAATATTCTTGATCCTTTTACTGGCACTGGTACATTCATCACACGGTTATTTCAGTCCGGGCTGATCAAGGATGCAGATATCGAGCGCAAGTTTGATCATGAAATCCATGCCAACGAGATTGTGCTATTGGCTTATTACATTGCAGCAGTAAACATCGAGTCGGTATTTCATGCCAAATCCGTTAGAGAGTATCGACCCTTTAAGCATATTTGTCTTACCGATACTTTCCAGATGGGGGAAGAAGCCGCCCAGACTTCGCTGGTCAAGGACAGTCTCAAGGAAAATTCTGATCGGCGATCAGGCCAGAGGGACCTGGACATTCGAGTGATTGTTGGCAACCCCCCATGGATGGCGGGCAAGAAAGAGCCGGGTTATCCAGAACTCTATAAGCAAATAGAGGAAACCTATGCCAAAGAGTCTACAGCTACACTGAAGAACAGCTTGTATGACACCTATAAACTAGCGATTCGCTGGGCTTCTGACCGGATCGGTGATCGGGGAGTAATTGGTTTCGTTACAAACGGCTCATGGATTCAAGGCAATGTTGATTCTGGTATCCGTGCCTGTCTTGCCAAGGAGTTTTCTTCAGTGTATGTGGTGGATTTGAGAGGGAATGCAAGAACATCAGGAGAATTGAGGAAAACAGAGGGGGACAATATATTCGACCTTGGTTCGAGAGCTCCAGTTGCCATCATGATTCTGGTCAAGAATCCGTTAGCATCTCATGAGGGATGTCGCATTCTCTATCGTGACATAGGCGATTATCTATCTCAAGAAAATAAACTTAAGCAATTGGTCGAGTGGCAGTCAATCACCGGAATTGATGATTGGCAAGAGGTTCGACCGGACTCGAATTTTGACTGGATAAACAAACGGGAGAGCAGGTTTAATGAACTTTTTCCGTTAGGTTCAAAAAAGGCTAAATCTGGCAAGGCCTATGATACAGTGTTCCGGCTTTTCAGCAATGGATTCAAGACATCACGCGATGCTTATCTCTACAATTTCTCTCTGGATTCCTGCGCTGAAAATGCCCGGTTGATGATTGATGACTACAAATCGGCGTTAGAAAAGCTGGGTGATAATCCGACAGCAAATGAAGCAGAGTTGGCTTCCAAACAACACGAAAAAAATACCCATTGGGACCGAGAGTTGATAAATAATCTTGCACGAAAGAAAAAAGTTAATTTCTCATCGGATCGCATATGGAAAATCCAGTATCGCCCATTTGTAAAGCAGCATTGCTACGTCGACTATACGTTGGTTAACAATAAGTACCAGCAGAATCTAATCTTTCCTGAAACCGACACAGAAAATCGTACCATCTGTTTGCCGGGGGTCGGATCGTCCCAGCCCTTTTCGGCCCTGATGACCGATCATATGCCTGATTTGGGTATAAATTCAGCTACACAGTGTTTCCCTCGCTACCGCTTTGAAAAGTCGGATGAGCAGAAACAAGACAGTCTATTCGAAATAGAGAGGGGCGGAGAACGCATCGACAATATCACCGACAATGCTCTCGACAAATTCCAGTCGCATTATCAGGATCGGAACATCACCAAGGATGATATTTTCGATTATGTATATGGTGTACTTCATGCGCCAGATTTTCGGGAAGCATTCCCGAATGCGCTTTCAAAGGAATTAACCCGCATCCCGTTTGCTCCGGATTTCCGGGTTTTTGCAAAAGCCGGGCATGATCTCGGCGATTTGCATGTCGGTTATGAGCATTGTCCGGAATATTCGCTTGAACTTGAATTTTCAGGAAATGGCAATGCAGAACCAAGGCACTTCAAGTTGGGCACAAAAGCGATGCGCTATGAAAAAAATGAGGAAGGGAGCGACAAGTCGTCCCTGATCGTGAATGAGTATATTCGTCTGACCGGTATTCCTGACGAAGCGCACGAATATATGGTCAATGGCCGTACACCACTGGATTGGCTTATAGACCGATATAAGATTACACCCGACAAAAAAAGCGGCAAGGTCAATGATCCCAATGCCTGGTTTGAGAATCCGGAAGATCTGATCTCCACCATTCGCCGGATTGTTTATCTCAGCGTGGAAACTATCCGGATAGTTCGGAGTTTGCCGAATAGCATCCATTGAATACCCACATGACAATGAACGGGATTCAAGATCATGGCTGACTGGACTAAATGTAAAGCAGTAGAGCGAAACTCCCGCAAAATTAGCGGCGATTGGGCTTTTACCGGAACAAGAGTGCCAGTTTATACACTCTTTGAAAATTTGGAGAGCAGCGCAACGGTAAATGAATTCTTGGAGCGGTACCCCGAAGTCAATGTCTGGCAGGTCTCATCCATGCTAAAACATGAAGTTGAATATTTCAAATTCGTAGCCTGAAATGAAGATTCAAATTACTGGTAGCATCTCTGTTCTGTTCCAGATCCACATTATCATGGTCTTGCTCGGTAGACCTGATGAAAACGGAGACGCTTGTTTTCGGCGTGGCGAAGAGGACTGATGGGCCTGAAACCATTGATGAGGTCAAGCCATGAATGCTTTACAGTCCCCCGAAAACCTTGAGAATCTTGTACGTGAATTGTGCAAGTTGCCCAGAGAGACGGAATGGGTGGAATTCAAAGTCAACGAAGATAGGTTTCATCAAATCGGTGAGTACATCTCGGCGCTCGCGAACTCTGCTGCCCTCTTGGGCAAAGACTACTCATATTTAATATGGGGAGTTTCTGATAAAGACCATGCGGTGGTCGGTACGAACTTTGATCCGGATTCTGCCAGGGTCGGTAACGAAGAACTTGAGAACTGGCTCTTACGATTACTCGACCCAAGGATTAACTTCCGTTTCTTGCAAGCTTCCTTTAAAGGGGTTTCAGTGGTAGTTTTAGAAATTCCTCGTGCACTTCGTCAGCCAGTGCGCTTCGAAGGGCAAGAGTATGTACGGGTAGGCTCATACAAGAAAAAACTAAAGGGCTTCCCTGAGAAAGAACGTGCATTATGGCGGATATTTGAGCAAACGCCGTTTGAAAATCGTATCGCACTAGAACAGGCCAGCGATGAAGAAGTAATTCGATTACTCGACTATCCATCATATTTTGAATTGCTTGACCGCCCACTTCCTGAAAATCGCCATGGCATCTTGAATGCCTTGGCAGATGAAGGATTGATTCGTAGAGATAATGCAGGTGGCTGGAATGTAACTAATTTGGGGTTAGTGCTATTTGCAAGAAATATCGAAGATTTAGGGGGTCTTCACCGTAAAGCCCTACGTATTATTCAATATGATCAAGACAGTCGGATCGTGACCCTTAAAGAGCGCATGGAAACCAAAGGTTATGCCTCTGGGTTCGAGGGTTTGATAAGATCCATCAACGATTTGCTACCGTCCAACGAGGTGATCGGAGAGGCCATCAGAAAAACGGTTCCGATGTTTCCCGAACCAGCATTACGTGAAATTGTAGCGAACGCCTTAATACATCAAGATTTCTTCATCACTGGCACTGGCCCGATGGTTGAGATTTTCTCTGACCGTATCGAAGTCACAAGCCCAGGAGCACCATTAGTGGACATCTATCGTCTCATAGATTCTCCGCCACGCTCCCGAAATGAATCACTTGCCTCGCTCATGCGGCGTATCGGTATTTGTGAGGAACGGGGTAGTGGCTGGGACAAGATCATTTTCCAGAGCGAATTGTATCAATTACCTGCTCCGCTGGTCGAAGTAGTTGAAAACAATACGCGCGTGGTGATGTTTGCTTCGCGCCCTCTGTTAACTATGCACAGAACAGAAAGGGTTCGTGCTACATATTTTCACGCATGTTTGCAATATGTAAATCGCAAATACGTTACCAATAGTTCTGTGCGGGGGCGTTTTGGCATTGCAGCGCACAACAGATCGCAAGCTTCACGGCTGATTTCTGAGGCTATTGATGAGGGTGTTATCGTGCCGCATAACCCAGATGCACCTCCCAAGATGAAGCGATATTCCCCGTGGTGGGCGAAAGGATAAACCTCGAATTTTACTTGATCAGAAAATCGAAAATTGAGTGAATTAACTCTGATAATTCTGTAAATATTTTTATATTCAACAAGATACGATACTCGGTTTTACTTGATGGGTACTTGATTGAAAGATGAAATTTCACCGTGGTCGGAGAACATGGATTTGAATGTCTGACCCTTATAGCATCTTGAGAGATATCCAGTGATCAGTCCATAAAACAGAAGCAAGCAATGACTGGTCGTAGTAGTAGATTGGCATTATGAGGGTCGGGGGATGAAGGTAGAGAATCCTATTTCCTTTGATTGGCGAAGACAGAAATACTGCTTTTTTACTTGATCAGAAAATCGAAAATGAGGTAATTTTTCTCGGAATAATTCATCAATATGTTTATATTCAATGAGATATAGAGATCTATTTTACTTGATGGGTACTTGATTGGAAAACCAATATTCACCGGAATCAGTGAACATGGGTTTGAAC
This sequence comes from Gammaproteobacteria bacterium, assembly GCA_009839585.1. GTDB lineage: Bacteria > Pseudomonadota > Gammaproteobacteria > Arenicellales > Poriferihabitantaceae > Poriferihabitans. Next base: position 2,038 of record VXPI01000136.1, on the reverse strand, counting down.
GCTTGATTCTGTTTGGTCTTCTGCGGCGCACCCCTGAAATTCGACTACAAACACTAGGAAAGCCAATGTCTCGGTCATGGAGAAATACCATGGGGACGTATTTCGAATGTACCGTGCTGTCAGGGAAATGTCCCGCCGAGCCGCATTATTGAATTCATGATTTGTGCGAATCACTATGCTGCCTTGTGAGTTATCCAACTTGGGCATTTGCTCTGGTTGCTCTGGAAAGCATGGGACAGTGTATTCGGAGAATCTGGCGTGATTAGCCTTCACTATCACGCCAAAATAAACCAATATATAGCGTGAATAAGCGGTAAAATCGTGCCATGAGATGGATATGGCAACATAACGACTGGCCAAACTTTCGCTATGATCATCGCAAGCTTGATGATCGGGAACTTGAGTTTCGGATAAGTTCGGAGCGCTTGGCTGGCCGGTTTGATGCACTGTCGATGGCATCCCAAAAGGACGCCCTGGTTAATTTGATGCTTTCGGAAGCCATCAAAACCAGTGCTATCGAGGGCGAGAACCTAGACAGAGATTCGGTTCGGTCGTCGCTGCTCTCCTTGATCACGTCGGATACCCTGTCGGACAATGATGACCGGAAATCGGCAGGGGCTGCTTCGCTGCTTGTGGACGTTCGAAAGAACTGGCAAGATCTTCTGACGCATGATTTACTGGGCAAGTGGCAGTCCATGATTGTCCATGAGCAGCGATACCCGTTCATTCTGCGCGGAGCATACCGAAACGATCCGTCTCCAATGCAAATAGTAAGCGGGCCTTACGGACGGGAAAAGGTTCACTATGAAGCCCCATTGGCAACTCAAGTGCCCTCGGAAATGGCAGCATTTCTCGACTGGTATAACCGGACTAGTCCCCTAATCAGCGACAGGAAGTTATCGGGAATTGTCCGAGCAGGGATTGCACATCTCTGGTTTGAAGTGATTCATCCCTTTGATGATGGAAACGGACGAGTCGGCAGGGCTATTTCAGATCATGCGCTTTCCCAAAGCCTAAGCTATTCAACCACAGCCTGTCTTGCGACGGCGATCGAGGGGGATAAAAAATCCTATTATCTGGAACTGGAGAAAGCGAGTCGCGGGAGTCTTGACCTTGATCGTTGGCTTGATTATTTCGCCGATCAGGTCATACGGGCACAGGAAATTGCGAAGGATGAAGTGAATTTTGTATTGGTCAAGACACGATTTTACGAGGCTTATGGAGACCAGTTGAATGACCGGCAAGCCAAGATGGTATTTCGGGTGTTTGCTGAAGGCCGGAAAGGTTTTGAAGGAGGAATCACGACCAGAAAATATGAAACCATTACCAAATGTCCCAATAGAACCGCAAGTCGCGACCTTTCTGACTTGGTGGATAAGGGAATTCTTGTTCCGTTGTCAAGTGGAGGCAGGTCCACACGCTATGAGTTGACAAGCGTCAATTCGACTGTGCAAGGCTTGCTGAAAACCTGATGTTTTCGAAATAGCGAATTGGGGTAGAACATCATGCATTATTATCTGTACGATTCGGGAAGGGCTCATAAATACACTCACAAGCCAGCAAGAATAGAGAAGCTTTTGGGTGAATCTCAAGAACGGGATTAAATCTCCAGACAAACAGGGGATCCTTCACTGCCGTTATCGACCTGATACACGATACTTCCGCATTAGCAATCTCGCTACCGTATGGTCTGTGTGCCTATAAGAACATCTAAGACAGTTCAATACAAATTCAGTTTCTCGCTACTGTTTGGCTTTCGACCAGTCAGTCAACATAGTCGGTAGAATCGTTTTACTCCCAAAAATCGCGCTCTTCCTTTTCAAAGGAAAACCTAGTACAACGTATCATTGATTCATTTCCGTATTTTCCGACATGAGCCTGTCGAAGCTCTTCCAGCGGAAGGGCACCGGTGCCGCGTTCATCTCCTTGATGCCCAGCAGGATGCGCTCACGCAGTTCGTCCAGCGAGCCGACTGCCGGAGGAAGGTGCAGGCGGTCGCCGAAACCGTTTGCGGCCTGCTCCGGGATCTCGGGGAATG
>VXPI01000215.1 GCA_009839585.1 Gammaproteobacteria bacterium | reverse complement strand
CATCGCCCTCTTTTAGATTGAGGTTGTTGCGCAACTTTGCCGGGATGGTGACCTGATACTTCGGTTTTACCGTTACCAAATTCATCGTGTTTTTGCATTATTGATGTTGGAAAGTTGTAATTTTATACCAAATAATTGCGCTATCGACAAGTTGTGTCTCATGAAGTGTCTCAAGCATTTCAGTCAAGCCTCAATTTCAGACTTGACTGCAAGCTACGGTAATCGTTCGACACGAATCCAGACGATCTCCCCTTCGACAGAGTCCAGCGCCTCGACTTTCTCAACCGCCCTCATCAAGTTCTTCTCTCGGGTATTTTGGGTCATCAAGATAACCGTGACCAGTTCATCCGGTTGACCATGCCCCTTCTGCAATATGGAATCAATGCTAATATCGTTTTCGCCGAAGATTGAAGAGATTGCAGCCAGCACTCCCGGCCGGTTTACCGCCTGCATGCGCAAGTAGTATGAGGTTTCAATCTGATCAATATCCAGTATCGGGAGATCAATTAATGAATCAGCCTGAAAAGCCAGATGCGGAACACGATTTTGCGGATCGGTAGTAATCGCCCTGACCACATCAATCAAGTCAGCCACTACTGCCGATGCTGTCGGCTCTGATCCGGCTCCGGGACCATAAAACATGGACTGACCCACGGCATCCGCCTGAATCAATACCGCATTCATGACCCCCGAAACACTGGCAATCAAGTTCTTTTTGGGTATCAGGGCGGGATGCACACGAAGTTCCAGCCCGTCATCTGTGCGCCGGGATATTCCAAGATGTTTCATCCTGAACCCCAGTTCATCCGCATACTTGATGTCTGTCTTCTGGATGTGTTCAATGCCCTGGATATACACGGACTCAAACCTGAGTGGAATACCAAAAGCGATTGAAGCCAGGATTGTCAACTTGTGTGCGGCATCTACACCGCCGACATCAAAGCTCGGGTCCGCTTCCGCATATCCCAGCTCCTGTGCTTCCCTGAGAACATCGTCAAACTCTCTTTGCTTATCTGCCATCTGCGAGAGAATATAGTTACAGGTGCCGTTGATAATTCCAACGAACCACTCAATCTGATTGGCGGACAGGCCTTCCCTGATCAGTTTAATGATGGGAATCCCGCCTGCGACTGCAGACTCAAAACCTACCATCAAGCCCTTCTCTGACGCCTTGTTGAAGACCGCATTGCCATGACTTGCTATGAGTGCCTTGTTGGCAGTTACCACATGCTTGCCATTCTCGAGTGCCTGCATAACCGCATCAAACACATCATCACCGCCTCCAATCAGCTCGACAACCACTTGAATATCAGGATTGTTGACGATGTCCATCATGCGGTCAGTCAATATAATGCCATTGGTATCAACATCGCGACTCTTGTCAAGATCATTGACTGCAATCGCAACCACCTTGATCTCTCGTCCCGCGCGACGTGATATTTCTTCCATGTTTCGCTGCAACACAGTCAACGTGCCTCCACCGACGGTGCCAAAACCCAACAAACCAATCTTTACCGCTTTCACTTTCTATGATTCAAACTTGTTAAACTCATGCGTCGGATTTTATCCTGAATAAATTGGCTTATGAAACTTCATCTTGACAAGTCCAATCATCCAAACCGCATTCAATCCTGCACCAGAAGCGGGGCCGGTTTCGTGATAAGAATTGATGACCAGCCCCACACATCCAGCCTGATCATCACTCCCGATAGGATCATCGACTGGAAGGTGAATAACCTGTCCGAGATTCGCTCAGAGGATTTTCGGAGGATAGCCGACATCAATCCAGAGGTGGTGATTTTGGGGACCGGCCCTGTTCAGGAGTTTCCGGGCCCGAAAGTCTATCTGCCTCTTATTGAAGCAGGTATCGGTCTCGAAGTCATGGACACCCAGGCCGCATGCAGGACATACAGCATCCTTCTGTCTGACGATCGGATAATTGCTGCTGCATTGATTCTATAACCGGGTGACAGCCTCATAACTCAAGCTCTCCTGCACAATGAGCATTTTGGATTCACATTGAGTTGCCGTCAATACAATGTCGTTATACGGTGACCCACAAACCCCGACCTGCATGTTCAACCTGAAATTCTGCTGAACAAGCTATTTGAAGCTAACGACACCACCATCTTCAGTCTGTATATAATTCATGCACAATCCTTATTCTGATAATATCCATGAAACGAGTGCTTCTCGCAGGTTCAGTCTTTCTGGGCGTTTGTGCTGCGATTGTCCTGGCTACAAGCCAAACCCAGACCATCGCTTCCTCTCAATCATCCCAGACATCTGACTCCCTGAAAATAGCGACGTTCGCCGGCGGATGCTTCTGGTGTCTTGAATCCACATTCGAAAAAGTGGACGGGGTTACGGAAGTCATCTCGGGATTCAGTGGGGGCGAGACTGAAAATCCAGACTACAAGGATGTTGTCAGAGGCAAAACCGGCCATGCAGAAACTGTGCAAATCCATTTTGATCCCGAAGTTGTCTCCTACGAAACGTTACTCTGGCATTACTGGCGGGAAATTGATCCAACCGATCCGAATGGCCAGTTTGTAGATCGAGGTAGTGCATACCGACCTGCGATTTTTTACCACAACGATAGCCAGAAAACCGCTGCCGAGAAATCCCTGGACGAGATTGCAGACTCTGGCCAGTTTGACAAACCCATCGCTGTCGAATTACTTCAATTCGAAATGTTCTGGGAAGCCGATGGCTACCACCAGGATTTTTACAAGAAGTCCCCTCTTCGCTACAAGGTTTATCGGCACGGCTCAGGCCGCGATCAGTTTCTCAATGCTGTCTGGGGCGATGAACTGAAATCACCGCAACCTAAACAGTCGAAAGCCGGCACAGAGGAAAACGGCAGTCTTCAATACACTGTACCTTCTGTCGATGACATCAAGAAAAAACTGACCGACATGCAGTACAGGGTAACCCAGAAAGATGGTACTGAGCCGCCCTTTCGAAATGAGTACTGGGATCACAAGGACGATGGCATTTATGTGGACATAGTATCTGGCGAACCACTTTTTTCATCGACAACCAAATACAGGTCCGGGACCGGTTGGCCCAGTTTCTGGGAACCAATTGACAGCAATTTCATCGTCGAGAAAATCGATTACAAGCTGATCTACCCGAGAACGGAAGTGCGTAGCCGCTATGGAGATTCTCACCTTGGTCATGTGTTTAAAGATGGACCTGCACCGACCGGGCTACGGTACTGCATCAATTCGGCCGCCTTGACTTTCGTGCCCAGGGAAGAAATGAAGTCCCGAGGATACGGCGAGTACCTTGCGTTGTTCAGGTAATCGTCGGTGATACGGGAATCCCGTAAATTTGGAGTCATTTGCCATATCCCTTGAATCGATTTGGCAACATCAACTCTGCTAACTATTGATTTTCGTTGCGCTACACTCGATCATTGTAAACTTTCGACGAATCTCGAACAAGCATATCCCGGTCGCCACTGAAGCATTCAGGCTTTGCGTCTCACCAAATAACGGAATTCGTACCAGCATGTCACAGGCATCTGTGACCAGTCTTTTCATGCCAAGGCCTTCATTTCCGATCACCAATGCGGACCGGCCACGAAAGTCCGTCTCAAAGAGTTCGCTTTCCCCGCTATCCGAAGCCCCATATACCCAAAAACCGTTTTTCTTCAGAATTTCCAGTGTATTGACAATGTTTGAGACCAATACGATATTCAATGAATCGACAGCACCCGAGGCGACCTTGATTACGGTCTGATTGATCGGGCATGCCGAATGCCTTGGGAGAATTACCGCATCTACTCCTGCGCATTCGGCAACCCTCAGACAGGCACCGAGATTGTGCGGGTCCTGAATATGATCAAGAATCAGTATCAGGACGTTGTCCGTATCTATATCCGCTATGACTTTTTTGATGTTTGCATTCTGCTTCGCTGAGCTGGGCTTGTATTCGGCCACTACTCCTTGATGGACACCATTCTCCGATAACTCATCCAGCCTGTTTCTTTCACATTGAATCACTTCAATATTCTGCTCTTTCGCCAGCTGTTCAAGAGCACTCAACCTTGCTGAGGAGGATGCCGCACTTACATAAAGTGTAGATACCGAATGTTGATTCTTAAGCTTGGACATCACCGAATGGATGCCAAAGCAAACAGGATTTTTTCGAGTACCCATTATCCTGAAAACCACATAAATTGATAATTTTCCTGATGAAGCCGAACCCGAAATACTTTGCAATGTGTCACTGGGAATACATTTGATCCAGCTTTTCTTGATGTATCGCAAGGCTGATCCGTGATTCTGGCAGATCGACGTTCAATACTCGCACTACGACCCGGTCTCCGAGCCGATAAGTCGCTCCTGTGCGTTCTCCCGAAAGTGTCTGACTGGCTTCATCGTATATGAAGTACTCTGGGCCGACCTTACTGATGTGGACAAGTCCATCAACGTATATTTCATCAAGGCGAACAAATAACCCAAATTCCTTGACTCCGGTCACAACTCCGGGGAAACGCTTGCCAATCTTATGCAGCATATACGCGGCCTTAAACCAGGCAATTACATCATAGACCGCCGCATCCGCCCGCCGCTCCGTCATTGAGCATTGGCTGGATGTCTCGTCAAGGCTCATGGATGATGGAAATTCCCTCGAATAACCAGGAATCTTGATCAGCGTCTTGATCAAACGATGTACCACCAGGTCGCCATAGCGTCTGATCGGTGAAGTGAAATGCGTATAGTGAGAAAATCCAAGCGCAAAGTGATCCGACAGCTCCGGCACATAGACCGCCCGTCCCATGCGCTGCAACAACAATATCTGGGCTGCATTGAACAATCCCTCGTCGTCTATTATTCCCTCCAGTAGTTTTTGGAAATCTGATGGTCCCGGTTGCCTGCCCCCCTCAAGCAGGACACCCATAACCTGCAGCTGCTGGCGCAAAGTATCAATATCTTCCGGTGTCGGTCCTGGATGTACCCTGTAAAGTGCCCGATTCCCATATCGCTGATGAATAAATTCAGCAGCACAACGGTTAGCGACGAGCATGCATTCCTCAATGATTTTATGTGAGTGTAAACGTTTGCTTGCTTCGATTGACCTTATCTGTCCATCTTCATCAAGATCAATTCGTGCCTCCGGAAAATCAAAGGTGATCGACCCATTGCCCATTCGACTCGATTCAAGACCCATGGCAACCGATTTCAGGTTGTTTATGCTGCTCGACAATTGCTTGTTCTTGCTCAAATACTCATCTCGACCCAGGTTCAGGAACGCTTCAACTTCTTCATAAGTCATCCTGGCCTGTGACTTGATGACCGCTTGATAGAACCTGTATTTGGAAACCTGACTATGGGCATCAATTTGCATATCGCACACCAGGGCATTTCGGTCTTCATCAGGATTCAGGGAACAAATTCCATTGGAGAGGGCTTCGGGCAGCATCGGCACGACTTGATCCGGAAAATACACGCTTGTTCCCCTCTGATAAGCCTCGCGATCAAGTGCCCCCCCGGTCTGTACGTAATGACTGACATCAGCGATCGCAACGATCAGGCGCCACCCGTAATTCTCTTGTGAGCAAAAAACTGCATCATCAAAATCTCTGGCATCGGAACCGTCGATGGTTATGAACGGAATATCACGAAGATCTGTGCGATATGAGTCAGGAGCAGGTGGTTGACAGTCGGATTCAATGTTTCTGCTTTCATCGATCGCATCGCCCGGCCAAATGAACGGAATATCATGTTTGTTCAGGGCTATCGTTGTCCGTAACTGGGGGGCTTCGCTCCTACCGATAACCTCTACAATCTCTCCGCTTATACCGCCCTTGGCAAAAGGGATTGAAGTGAATGCAACTGTAACGATATCGCCCTCTTTGGCCCTGCTTTTACGCTTGTTCTTGACTACAACACTATTGCGAATCCTATCATTGAGAGGACGGACGACGGGCCGCCCTCGAGTATCGATGATGAATTCACCCACAACGGAATGAGCCGGGCGATTGAGCACCCCCAGCACGTGAATCTGCTCAATTTTATTCCGCTTGCCGGCAACCAGCAGACACAGGACTCGGTCCCCATGAATTACCCGTCTGGCCTGAGAGCCGTTTAACGGGAATATCCCAGCATGATTTCCGGATGAAGTCATCACTGATCCTTCTCCTTTTGGATTGACTGCAATCACACCTTCCGCCAATACACGTTCCGGGGGAATACGGTATTTATTCTTTTTTCTCTTAACCACTAGGCCAACTGTTTCAAGCAATTCGAGACGCCCTCGAATCGGCATCACATCATCATTTGTTGCCTGGCCAAAATAGCGACATATTTCATTGAAATGCCTTCCAGAGTCGTGCTTCAGAATATAATGGAGAAGTTGAGCAGGCGATGGATATCGTTTATCTCCCGATAAATTGCGAAACTCCTCGATGACGTTATCAATTTCGCGGTAGCTGGAAAATGGCTTCATAAAATGGCTTCATGTTAATCAATAAAATCAGGAGTCGGTTTCTTCAAGTATAATCATGCACTTTTGAAGTCGCAGACATGACGCAAAAACTAAAACTGGGAATACCCAAGGGAAGCTTGGAAGCAGCAACCATTGATCTGTTCTCACAGGCCGGATGGGTCATCAATCCCAGATCCCGCAACTATTTCCCATCCATCGACGATGATGAGATCAGTTGTTCACTTGTCAGGGCGCAGGAAATGGGTTCCCATGTCACCAATGGTGTGCTGGATGCAGGTCTAACCGGTCAGGACTGGCTGGCCGAAACAAATTCTGATGTTGAAATTATATCGCATCTCATCTATTCCAAATCCTCCGATCAACCCTGTCGTTGGGTGCTGGTGGTCAAGCAGGATTCTGGTATTCAGAGTGTCGAGGACCTGGAAGGAAAACGAATATCCACTGAGCTCGTAAACTTTACCCGCCAGTATCTGGTCGAGCATAATGTCAACGCCGCAGTAGATTTCTCCTGGGGTGCTACAGAAGCGAAAGTAGTCGAGGGGCTGGCGGATGCCGCGGTCGAAATTACCGAGACCGGAAGCACGATTCGGGCCCATGGACTCAGGATCATCTGCGATCTTCTGGAAACCCATACTGTTTTCGTGGCCAACAAGCAGGCACTGGAAGACCCCTGGAAGCGGGAAAAGATTGAGCAGGTTTCCATGCTGCTGGTTAGCGCACTCTCGGCAAGAGAGCGGGTTCTGTTGAAGATGAACGTTCCAGAAAGTCGAATCAATGATCTTGCTGAAAAACTACCCAGCCTGCATGCACCAACGATTAATCATCTGCATGATGGAAAATGGCTGGCTGTCGAAACTGTGGTTCGCAAGGAGGAGGTAAGAACCCTGATTCCCGTACTTAAGTCCTGTGGTGCAGAAGGCATTCTGGAGATCGCTTTGCACAAGATGGTGCCCTGACCTGACTCGCGATCCGGTTATCCTGCCTGGCACACGATGACGGTGGGAACCACGAGGATTTCCTGAACAAATAAACAACAGGTAATTGCCCACGCCCCATCGGCCCCGAGTAGCCATAACCGCTTCCCTCACAGACAGGTTGGATACATGACTGCAGCCTACTCTCCCTGAACTGAAAAATCTTCTTCCAGTTGGGGCAAAACCACCTATGAATTCATGAATCCACATGGATGGATATCCAGCAATTAGCGAATCCATATTGGAGATAGCATCAAAACACTAGAGCAACTCGGCACGAATCGCCAGGAGGTTACGCTTTTGCCGGCCAAAGACAATTCCAATCAGGTGAATCGGCTCGGCGCAGCCCCGATACTTCTCGGCATATTCTTTCTCCCGAATCTGTGTTATCGCCCTGTCAAGAGCATCCTCCACCCTTGACCCATCTCCCACCATCTTGAATTCGAATACGAATATCTGTCCATCATGAAACACGACCATGTCCGCCCGCCCATGACTGGACATGTCCTCAACCTGCAGGTCGATCCCAATCGCCCGAAAGATCATGTACAGCATGCTGGCATACCACGCTTCATAACGACCAAGCCCCCCGTTGTGATGCCATGGATAAGGCACCCTTTTCAGCAAGAACTGAAATTTTTCGGCAAATTTCTGGAAGTCGTTTCCTGCAAGTAGACGGACCAGTTCTTCCCCGTGCCTCACGGTACTTATCCGGTGCTGTGCAAGATACTCCAGCAGGCCCTTGTTGAAACTGCGCCGCACCTCGTAATTCGGGTAGTCCAGCCGGTACTGGGTATGGTCGCCCCGCCGCTCTTCCCCGACAATGGTCAGGTATCCCGTCTGGAACAGCAGGGAGTCAACCCCGATGTTCTTGACATCCAACCTGGACACTAGTTCTTCGTCCGTGACAAGATTTTCCAACTGCATGGGGCTCATGTCCCGCTCGGACAACAGGCTATACAGAAACTCCGGCGACCCAGTCTCGAACCAGTGGGGCTTGAACTGCCTTTTTTTGAACAGTAGCAGGAGATCGTACGGATTGTAGAGCTTTTCCTGGCCGAGCCAGTGATAGCCGTTGTACCATCTGCGGACTTCGCCACGGTCAAGTCCCGGCAGTTCCGGTGCAAACACTGTGTCAAGGTCATTGTCTGTGTATCCGCAGACCGTTGCAAAGGCCGGATCAAGACTGATATTTTCAAGGTTGTTCATCTCCGAAAAGAGACTCGTCTTGGTGAACATGCTCACCCCGGTCACGAACACGAACCGGACATCATTTGCACAGTCTTTTATGGTTCCATAGATTCCACGCAGGTATTTCCGGTTTGCGATAGCCACGTCAGGCTGGTCAATCGCGTCCAGGACCGGCTTGTCGTACTCGTCCACCAGTACCACGACCCGCTCTCCTGTCTCATGATGTAGGCGACGAAGGAGGTTGTGCAGCCGCTCGGGACCGGTTCGCACAGAAGGCAGCGACTCCAGATTGAACTCTTTCTCGATGCCATAAATCTGGTTGAGCAGATTATTCTCCAGACTCCCGGGTTGGTCATAATTGCCTCCTCCAAAGCTTAAACGAACTACCGGATACCGGACTGACCAGTCCCAGCGTTCATGAATGTCAAGCCCGCAGAACAGGGGCTCATTGGCTTCAAATAGTTCCTTGAGGGTATCGACCAGGAGACTCTTTCCGAAACGGCGGGGGCGGGAGAGAAAGTAATACCGCCCGCTTCGAATGAGATCTCGAATCAGGGGGGTCTTGTCGACATAGTAACAGCCCTCTTCACGGAGAACGGAAAATGTCTGAATCCCAATTGGCAGGGGACGGCGTTCTGTCTGGACCTCTACACTCATGATGAAATCATCTTAACATAGTACGGTGAGAAATTACCGCAATTGTATGGATTCACCATCTATGGCGGGATAACCCTAATCTCAATATAGGGATTTTCCTGACCCTTGCAGGCCGGGATTTCGGCGGGGCAGGAGTCTGATTGCCCCGGAATGGTCCGGCAGGCGGGATTCAGAACATGGACACCCTCGGTTTCATGCTGTCCACCGTATCGGCACTGCTTCGGGCGTAGACCGGAGTTGCCCGGCTCTCCCTGATTCTCGGGGAATATCTATTGCGGGAAAGTCCCTTGCAGTCGGCTCCTCGATCAAGAAACTTGGCAGGGCCTCATAGGGTTCTCCGGGAATCTCGTCCGACAGATCGACAATCACGTAGTTACCTTTGTCCAGTATAGACTGGGTAATGGCTACTATCCAGATCCCGGGCCTATCGGGTATTTCAACCCCGCCAGCGTCTAAAACCCTGATATCTGGGTAGGACGATCCCGGCATCGTGATTGTCAGTTCACCCCTGTCTGCAATGACCAACCGAAACTAGTCGACATCGGTTTCCGAGTCAATCGTTCCTGAAATGGGCGTATTCAGGGAGATGCTTGTGATGGTACCGGGAGTATCCGCGGGGCTACACCCGCCATTCACCGGGACGTCATTGCTGTCAGTTGGGGCACCACTTCCATCATCGTCGTCAGCAACGTTACTGGCCTAATCGCCCCCGCCACAACCCGCAAAACCAAAAGTCAACACGAGCAGTGACGATGCTAATATACTGATTAATTTAATTTTTAGCGTTATGAGAGAGAGGGGAAAGGTAAAAGAGCATTGTTCTTCATATTTCTTCATATTGAATTTATGAACGTCAGTCGTCGACCCTGACAACTGGCTAATGAATTGCCAATGTCAATTCGGATTGTTTCGAAGATACTCCCTGTCACTTGCCTCAATTGGACCCAACGCCCAGGCACCTCGATTCTTCGCATGATGAACCGCAGCATCAACCTCAGCTGTCGACATGCCTCGCGGAATATCCAGAATCTGACCCGGATAAATTAAATCTGCATCAGTAATCTGCTCAAGGTTTGACTTGTAAATCAAGGGCCATTGCTCGGCAATAGAGTAGACCTCCCCATTTGCGGCAATATTCCACAGGTTATCCCCTTTCACAAC
>VXPI01000337.1 GCA_009839585.1 Gammaproteobacteria bacterium | reverse complement strand
CATTCCGAGCGCTGCCTTGTCAAGATGCCTGTTGCCCGAACTTTCGGCAAGTTTCGGAGATTCCATGCTCCCGTCAGCGAGAATGGTAAAATGCACGGTTGCCACTCCCGTTGCACCCCGGCGTCTCGCGGCATTCGGATACCTCTTTTGTGCACTGATCTGCGACATCAGTACTTTCAGGTATTCCTGCTGCAATGCGTAGCCCGTATATTCATGGATTACCGGATTGACTTCTCTCTGAGGCAACGCACTCAGATTTTGGTCAACGGGCTCTTGCCGGACCAATACACTTCCATTTTCACTTTCCTCTTGCTTTGCCGAATGATCAAGAGAGGACTCACCTGCAGCCCTTTGCAGCCTCTCTTCTTCCGATAATGGGTCCTGCTCCCTGTTCGCCGATGGAATGTCTTTCTCCAGGGTATTGATTCGTGCGGATTCTACCGGTTCAGCATTAGCCTGCCCAGACTCTGCAGGTTCCACCGTGACCAGAAATCCTTCAATTGCGGGCAGCCTGACTGCTGTTGCAGCATCGAACACGGAATCTGCCGAGTTTGCCACTTCGGTTGATGCCCCGGGTTCAACCTTCTCCGAGAGCATGTCTTCATTTGGAAGAACGTTCACCGCCTCATCTATATCCCTGACTTGCTGGACATGGACACCCCTGACCACTTCACTCAAGACGGAGGATTCGGTTGAAATGGAGGGGCTGACTTCCCGTGTCCGGACGACAGGTACTTCTGGAGCGACGGACGTCTCTCTGGAATCAACAGTCAGCGCATGCGTCCATTTTCCCAGTGACACATGAACAGCATCTTCTTCAGCGGCTCGGGTCCTGGGGCCGGTCGACAGAAACGGCCACGCAAAAGCAATGCCCGCATGCACCAAAACGGCAAGGGCAAAAGCAGTGACCCAGTTTCGCCCGGAGATTCTCATGGGGATACTGCAGAAACGGTAATAAGATCAACCTCCCGAGCACCCGCTGATGCGAGTAATTCCATGATTGCAACAACTCGTGATGCGGGTACCCGGCCATCGGCTTTTAGCCGAACTGTCCCCAGTTCTTCTTTTTCATGCAACAGCCTGGCCAGCATGACTTGAGTAACTGGCATGTCTTCAAGAGCAATCCGGTAATCTGCTCCAACATAAACCGTCGTTTCGGGCGTTCCTGTCCATCCTTCTCTTGTTGAATGCGGAGGCTCTGTCTGGAACGGGTCGGGAGAAATGACTTCTCCAGTAATCATCACGAAGATCAATAACAGGAAAACCACATTGACGAGTGGGAGGATTCGCTCATCGTCTGTCTTTGCCCTGGGTTTGTCAAACCGTATCATGAAACAATTTCCAACTTGTTACCTGATCAGGGACATTCGCCCTATGCCGGCTTCTGACAACAGGTCCATCAAGGAGACTGCTTCCTGCAACAGTACGCCATCAACAGGTTTTATCAGGGCGACCAAACCGGGATGTTCAAGCAATTGATTTTCCAGACGGGCAATCAAGACCTCCCGGGAAATGGTTTCAGCCGACAAGCGCAGCTGGTTGGGACCAATCTCTATAAGCACCACATCGGGTTCGGAATGAATCGAGGCCTCGGCTTTGACAGGTGCATCAATGGGAATTGCATGCCAATCTTCATAATTTGAGGCCAACATGAAGAATATAAGCAGAATGAATACGACATCAATCAGGGGTGTAAGACTGATTGGATTTCGCCGAGGTCTGCCGTTACTGTTGATCCGGTCAAGAACTGCTGTGCTGTGGAATGGAACCGGCATGATCATCTCCTGCTGAATCTTCAGAAAGATCGATAGTAAAAATTCCTGTGACGATGTTGCTCATTTCATGGGACAGGCGGTCTACTCTTCTCTCCAGAAAGCCAAGCATGACCACTACCACTATCGCCACGGCCAGCCCAAGCGCTGTTGTGAGCAATGCCTCCCAGATTCCCCCTGACAATAACGCTGGATTGACCTGATTTCCTGACTGCTCCATTTCACGAAATGCATCAATCATCCCAAGCACCGTACCGAGCAGACCTAGCAGGGGCGACAGCGAGGCGATGATCTCCAGCATTCTGAACCCGCTACGCAGAGACTCTAGTGCATCGGTGCCATAGCGCGTGACTTCCTCACGGATAGCCTGATCAGGAAGAGATCGTAGATGGCCACGAATGGCTCTCGCCACTGCCAGAACCGCTGGATTCGGAGATGTGCTGCAGACTTCCAGGGACTCACTGGCAAGACCCTTTCGGTAAATATCCAGGGCCTCTCGCGCAGGATGGGTATGACCGATCCGCATAGTCTTGAATTGCCAGACTTTGACCAAGATAATGGTTAATGCCACAATGGACAGAACTACCAAAACCAGGGCTACTGGCCCTCCCAGAACAAACAGGTTCATAACCTGTTCCGACATGAAAAAGTCTTGCACCTGTCAATACACTCGCTTGGCGTCAGCAAGATACCCCTGCTCTATCCCGGAGGCTGTATTCTTCTGGAACTGAAGCCTTTCGGCAGGAATTTTAGAATGCGGCACCAGAAAGCATCCGATATTGACTGCTCCGCCAATCGGAGACTCATGCAACTGACAGGCCATACCGCTTTATCTACTTGATCAGTTCTGCCGAGGCGCGCGAAGACGCAGACAAAAGATCCAGACAGTCGTCAAGCATGCTTTGGTTATTTCTGCACTCGGTAACATCATTGATGAGCAACCGGCCGATCTGATTGCACGACAATTGCAGATTGAAGACCTTGACGCCCGTCTTGTTCGACGGTAGCGGTGCCAGCGACACCCCTATAATCTTCTCGATAATGCCGTCCTCGCGAAAGATTGCCACGTCAAGAATTAGCTCGGCGAAGTTTTCCGGAGTCTGATTGTGTGAAACAAGATAAGCGTGACACCCTGTTTCGAAAGATTCCAGCTTGTTGAGCTCTACCAACACTGTACCATCCGCATATGTCAATCCTGAACGGGTTAGCAGTACTGCGAGAAGAACAACCATAAGCACAATTTTCTTGAAAATATAGTTTGACATGAAGGAACAAGAATTAGGAAAGTGAATGGGCAATATCTTGATTGCAAGTGAAAAACGCAAAAAACAACCCGATAATTTTCGTAACTGTATCATGAGCAATTCAATTTGGAATTAACCGTTAATTTGGAATATAATCGCTTCCCAGTCCGAAAAAATACCGAAAAAAAATAGCAATTTCAACGAATTCATGGCAAATCTTTTACAGTCAAGTCTATACGGAAAATAGTCCCTTTGACGACAAATATTCATAACAGTCAAAAACACAAGTGTATACTTTGATTGGTTAAAAGGTTTGTTCTTTCTAACTTCTGGCCTTTCATCCGGCTATCTTAACTAATTTCAGATTAGGAAAATATCACTATGAACAGAAAACTATCAATCCCAAATTGTCTGGGTTCAATGGCTGTTGCATCATGCATGCTGTTAACTGGGGCGAATGTCCTTGCATCCGATGATGCCAATCTGAGCAAGCTTGGTGCATTCAAGACCACCGGCACGGAATCGGGTGAGGTGATTGCCCAAGGCGGTGCCTTCGCTGACAATGTCAAGCAAATCCTGGAAACCATTTCACTGCCTGAAGGCTTCAAGATAGAGCTTTTTGCACTGGCTCCCGATGCTCGGCATATGGCTGTTGGGAGAAACAAGGGTACAGTCTGGATTGGCACACGCAAGACCAAGGTATGGGCGGCCACAGACCGCGATCTTGACAATATGGCGGATACCGTTGAGGAATTCAGCCCGAGTGTCCGGTTCGACATCCCAAATGGAGTCTGCTATTCACCGGACGGCTTCCTGTTTGTGGCTGAACGCAATCGTGTCCTGATGTTCCCTGCAGCCGAGTTTTTCATGGAAAGTCCCGACACGGTTGCAATCCCCATTGTGGGTCAGGGTGACCTGATTCCACCCGAGGAAGAGTCCTACAATCATACGGCCAGAGTATGTGCCATTGGACCTGACAACAACCTCTATGTAAGCCTCGGCCAGCCGTTCAATGTGTCTCCACCAGACAAGCAGGAACTGTATGACAGGGTAGGAATCGGAGGAATGCTTCGCATGGGTCGGGATGGAAGCAATCGTGAGGTCATCGCCACGGGCATCCGAAATTCAGTAGGTCATGCCTTCAATCCGGCTGATGGCACCCTGTGGTTCACGGACAACCAGGTTGATGGCATGGGTGATGAAACCCCTCCCGGAGAACTCAACAAGATTTCCGAGGATGGCATGTGGTATGGCCACCCCCACTATGGTGGCGGTGAAGTGCGTACCAACGAGTATGCCAATGAAGAAATTCCTGCGGACAAGCTTGCGCGCTATGTTCCGCCACAAGTGGAAACCATTGCCCATGCGGCTGATCTAGGAATGATGTTCTATACGGGTGACATGTTCCCGGAAAAGTACAAAGGGGCAATTTTCAGCACACAGCACGGTTCCTGGAATGCCGTGGTTCCACGCGGCGCCCGTGTCATGGTGACTTTTCTGGATGAAGAAGGCAATGCGAAGGAAATGGTTCCATTTGCCGAAGGGTGGTTGCAGCCCAATGGAGTATATTCCGGCCGCCCGGTTGATGTGCAGCAATATGTGGATGGGTCCATCCTGGTCTCTGACGACAAGGTTGGTGCGGTGTACCGCATTTCCTACGAAAATTAATCTGCAGACCAAGTGGTGCCGATGGATGTCGGCACCACCTTTTACTCTTGTTACTAGCCAGTCCTTGATCCTGTGATGCTGTCGCATCGAGATCCAGGAAACCGGGATCAGCGATGTCTGGGAGTTGTTGGTTGCTGTACCTCGGCCCTGAAGTTCCGGGTTTTGACGTAATTGACCTGTAAGGCATGATTGACAGTAACCGGTTGAGCAATGGACGGAATGATTTTCTGGCTGGCGTATGGAATTTCTTTCCCAACAGGATTCGATTGATCCTGATAGGCATTTCATACCTGTGTGTCGCGCTGTCTTGCCTTGGGTCTGCCCAGTTATCGGCAGACGATATACAGGCTGGAAAACGAAAGGCAGAAGTCGCTTGCCAGACATGCCACGGTATTGATGGGTTGACTACGATGGCCATGGTTCCCAACCTTAGTGGCCAGAGAGAGGACTACACGATTATCCAGCTTGAGGCCTATCGCTCCGGCAAACGGCAACACTCCCAGATGTCCATTATTGCCCAGTCCCTGAGTGATCAGGATATCCGGAATCTGGCCGCCTGGTATGCCTCAATCCAGATTTCGGTGACCCTTCCAGACCAATAGGTATTTGTTCTACCCTTCCGGCATGATCTGTTTTTAGCCAGAGTCAGTCTGGGAGAATTCAATTAAGAAGAAAGCATGAGGCACGCAATGTTTCCAATGGCAAAGAAACTGTTTTTCTTTGGAATGGCATTCCCGTTTGTCTGCACCAGTGTGTCTGCCCAAGTCATCACACTAGAACCGATTGATGTTACCGCCACCCGGGTTGAGAAAAACCTGGCAGAAATTCCGTCCGCAGTCACCAGCATTGGCCGGGATGATATTCAGCTGGGCACCGAGCAGCTTGGACTCGATGAATCTCTTGACAGTGTACCGGGGTTGTTCTTGATGAACCGGTATAACTTTGCCCAGGACTTGCGTGCCTCCATTCGTGGTTTCGGTGCCCGTGCTGCCTTTGGAATTCGTGGTATCAAGGTGATCGTCGACGGCATACCGGAAACCCTGCCAGATGGCCAGGGGTCTGTCGATGGGATTGACATCGGTTCGGCCGAACAGATCACGGTGATTCGTGGACCGGCATCCTCGCTGTACGGGAATGCCTCTGGTGGTGCCATCATTGTGGAGAGTGAGCGGGGACCTCCCGAACCATTCGCCGAAATAAGGTCAAGCGGGGGCGGGTACGGACTACAGAAACATCAATTCAAGTTTGGCGGCCAGACGGGAGACTTGAATTATCTGGTCAATGTTTCCGATACCCGTACTGATGGATATCGTGACCATAGCGAAGCAGAAAACCGTCAGTTCAATACCCGTCTGGAGTACGACCTGTCAGAGGACACAACAATCGTTGCGACCATGCATCATACCGATCAGCCTGTTGCCAATGATCCGGGAGGAATCAATGCAGCTAGCGTGGAGGCGAATCGAAGGCAGGCTCGTGACCGGAACCTGTTTTTCAATACCGGGGAAGCCTTGAAACAGGACCGCTTGGGCGTAATGTTGCGTACTCAACTAGCCGAAGGTCACTCCCTGCAAACCCGGGTCCACCACATCAACCGGGATTTTGACGCCAGCCTTCCATTGTCTGGCAATGGTATCGTGAAATTCGGTCGCAGCGTTCTGGGTGCTGGTGCCCAGTATACCTGGGAGAGCAGTATTGGCGGCAAGCCCAACCGTCTTCTCGTGGGTCTCGATTTCGATATGCAGGATGATGATCGTTTCCGATTCCAGAATCAGGAGGGGGGTATCGCCGGCGATCGCGTGCTGGACCAGAACGAGGAGGTAACGTCCCTCGGTGTTTTTCTCCAAAACGAAACCAGCCTGACTGATCGTTCCGAATTGACACTGGGTCTTCGTTATGATGAGGTGGAGTACGATGTCACGGATCACTATATCACGTCCTCGAACGGGGATGATTCGGGAAGCATTACCTTTGACCAAATCAGTCCCATGGTGGGCCTGGGTTTTGCATTAACCGAAAACGTTCGCCTCTATTCGAATATCTCCAGCGGGTTCGAGACGCCAACCACGACGGAACTGGCGAACCCCAACGGCGGGGGATTCGACCAGTCACTTGAGGCTCAGGAATCCACAAACTATGAAGTAGGCATCAAGTCGCTCTCAGGCCGGCATCGCTACGAGGTCGCCTTGTTCTCGATTGATGTCAAAAATGAATTAATTCCTTATGAGCTGGAAAGCCAGCAAGGACGTACTTTCTATCGAAATGCAGGCGAATCCAGCCGCAAGGGGATTGAATTGGCATATGCCACAAGGCTGGGTCATGGATTTGAATTTTCATCCGCATTGACCTGGTCGGATTTTGAGTTTGAACGCTTTTCCAGCGCAAATGGTGACGCGTTTGACGGGAAACTGATTCCGGGGATTCCGGAACACTTGCTGCATCTCGAAATATCCTGGTTTGGCAAGAACGGCCATTACTTTACCTGGGATGCCAATGTGGCCGGCAGCCTGTATGCCGATAATGCCAACCAGACCAAGGTGGACAGCTACACTGTGAGCAATTTGCGCCTTGGCCTTGAAAAACTCGTGGGCAACTGGGAGATATCTCCGTTTTTCGGAGTGAACAACCTCTTTGACGAGGAATACAACAGCAATGTACGGATCAACGCCTTTGGTTCGCGCTACTATGAGCCTGCACCGGAACGGAATATCTACGGCGGGATTGCCGTGCGCCGCATCTTTGGCAGATAGTTCCGGCAATCCTGGCTTTCCTACACTGGATTCATGAGGAGTCATGTACTTGTCCAGATACAGGTGTAGGAATCCAGCCAATCCCTGATGAACGTTGCCAGATCGAGCAGCAATCTCCTCCGGTGGATGCCATGTATACGGGCATTGATAACACTGGGGTGCCGAATATCCCTGCCAGAAACCAGGGGTCAAGGACAGGCAGTCCGACGGCACTTCCAGAATCCAGGAAATGCGGGTGACTGCGGTCTATCTGTGAGAACGGTTTAACGAGCACGGCCATACAGGAAGTAACATTGGCTCGGTGACCCACACCGCAACCCTCGAAACCGCATCCACCAGGGACCTAGACAGGGGGCCAGCACCCTTTGCCAGCGCATGGAGCGCGAGACGCTTCGGCGAGGGTTCCATGGCACCAAACGCCAGGTCGAGACTGGAGATGGCACCGGGTGAATCCGGGCGTGTTTTTCAGAACTGTTTCCCGGTGCCATGCAGATTCTCGACATCTATCACGACCTCGAAAAGATCTGGGAACTCGGCTGGCAGTACATGCAGGGAGATCAAGGCCGGCAAAGGTTGAAACGCTGATACATATCCTGACCGCGTTTTTACCACGGCATGAGCAGACAGGGAAAATGATCGGTTATTTTGATGGCAACTGGGAACGAATGGATTGCCAGTCGTTCCGTGATCAGGGGCGTGCGTCCAGTGCTGCTGTAGAAACTGGACACAGGAACATCACCGGCACCCGCCCGAAACGCGGCGGAATGCATTGGAGCAAAGTCGGAGCTAACAAAATCGTAGCACTTCGAGCATATACAATCAGCGGACGGTGTGATGACTTCTGGCACGAAAAAGCCAACAACTCTTGAGATTTGCCAAAATCATGATGCCACCCTAACTTACATAGAATCATCGGGAAACCCAATATTCGATCTGGTCGTCACCGCAAGAGGCCAGCATTTTCAGGGCCACTAAGAAACTTTTCCCAGTATTGCAAGTTCAGGCTGCCACATGTGCTTGTCGCATCCGGTATCTGGAGGCTATGCTTTGTCGGTTCCAAGTTCTATGTCCAGGAACACCTGACGGCAGATCAGCGGTAGGATTGTAGGCACCCCCCGTTGAATCATTCACACTGTGGACGACGCGTCCGGATTTCAATTGACCTTGTTCTGAATTACTCAGTGGGAAAACGAATCAACAAGACATTCCCTCGTTCGGTAACCCAATCCTGGAGGCCGGTCTTTTGGTTCTCGCAAATGCGATTTTTTGCGTAAATTTCTCAATAACCATGTGTATAATTCTCGCTAGCTATCGGTATATTTCGCACTAATTACTGTAAGTCACGGTATTTGTGCTGATCTTCGATGACCCTTCAGGGATAACAACCGCAATACACATACAATAGAAAGTCGGAACATGTACAAGCGAAGTCTGCGTGCAACCATTCTCGCACTGCTCCAGGAATTTCGAATTGTCTATGTGACCGGGCCCAGACAATCGGGAAAGACCACCCTGGCCCGGTCAATTGCCGACGATCTGGGCATGGGGTATATCACTCTGGATGATCAGGCTACATTTGCATCCGTGGAAAGTGATCCACATGGCTTCATCCGCTCAGTGGGATCCAAGCCAGTAGTACTCGACGAGTTTCAGTATGCCCCTACCCTGATTCCCGCTATCAAGGAGGTATCCGATCAACTGAGATCTAATGAAAAGGGCAGGTTTTTACTGACGGGATCTGCGGATATTTTTCGATCGGCACTAACGCAAGAGGCGTTGCCCGGCCACATGGCCAAGTTGGAATTGTTACCACTGTCGATCACTGAAATTGACGACCAGCCGTTGAATTTGATCGATTATTTATTATCGGGAAACTTTTTTTCAGTATCCAGTGCGCATCCCACACGAGAAGACATTGCACACCTGATATTGTGTGGAGGCTACCCTGAAGTTCAGGGAAAAAGTCCGAAAGCCCGACAAATCTGGTATCGATCATATATGGAGGGCAGGCTCTACAAAGACTTCGCTTCGTTATACGCAGCGCGGGGTGATTATCACTCTCGGATAAAGGCGTTGGCATCCTACCTTGCCGGACTGAGTGGAAACCTGCTCAAATACTCTAATATCGCTAATGTTCTCGAATTGGATGACAGGCTCAGCAAGAGTTACATCGAAATTCTGGAACTTATGTTCATTATTCGTAGAGCGCCCGCCTACATCAAGAATCGTGCTAAACGTCTAGTTACCCGAATGCCGAAACTGCACTATGTAGATACGGGTCTTGCCTGCCACCTCCTCGGCTTACGCACCGAGGAACAAATAATCAATAGCCAGTTCCATGGAGGGCTGTTGGAGAGTCTGATTTACATGGAAATCTGCAAGCATGCCGCTTGGTCTCGGGAAGAGGTGGAGATTTATCACTTTCGTGACAAGCGCAAGCGCGAAGTTGACATCGTACTGGAGCACAGCAACTCAAAAATTATCGGTGTTGAGGTTAAGGCTTCTGCCAGTGTTCATGCTGGAGACTTCACGGGTCTCGTGAACCTGGCCGAGTTTTCCGGCAACGCTTTTGAGCGGGGCATCCTGTTTTACAATGGACGGGAAATACTGCCATTTCGAGTTGATACAGTGGAATGTTATGCAATCCCCATCGGTGTTATGCTGGGCACTCGGGATTGAGCCATAAACATTAGACCGGCTTTCACAGCTTGTCGGTAAAATTGATAGCTTTCGTCTGATTTTTCCCGAAACTTGCCATCAAGTGATTGTTTCTTCGTTGCCTGGAGTCTGGAAACCGGTTGTAGTACTGACTATTGGTTGAAATTGATGTGCAGACGGGTGAACATTCCGTCATGTATATGTGCACGTAAAGTCGCAACGATGACATTATTCACCACGCTATTTCAGCATTGCAGGATCCATTCGGTCACCCTCGGGACACCCTGTGCAGATTTTCATCCGCATTGACCTGGTCGGATTTTGAGTTTGAACGCTTTTCCAGTCATGCCCCCAATGCACTACCTTCAACAGTGTGCGTAACCGAACCCGGCAGTCTCGCATGTGGTGAATCCGCACAAGGTGTTGACA
>VXPI01000362.1 GCA_009839585.1 Gammaproteobacteria bacterium | reverse complement strand
GTTTTATGCCAGATGCGAGTTTCCCGTTATTGATTGAGAAAACCCTGCAAACGGAAGCAGAAGCAAGTATTGCCGAGGCGAAGCCTCAAGCCACAAGTTCGACTGGCATCAGGGTGAAACTGTTCAAACCAGACGGGGTTCGTTTTACCATGGGTGCTCCGCCTGACGAGCCGGGGCAACGAGCCAATGAATTTTTACGTAGTACTGTTCTGGAAAAGCCCTTTTATGCGGGAGTCACAGAGGTCACCAACCAGCAGTTTGACAAGTTCAGTGGCGAGAAAACCCCTGGCCCATCTTTACCCAAGACCAATTTGTCATGGGTCGATGCTGCCAGATTTTGCAACTGGTTAAGCAATCAGGAAAAGTTCGACCCTGTATATCAGTTTGATGCATCGGGTAACGTCATTGGGCATAACCCTCAAGCGACCGGGTATCGATTGATTTCAGAAGCTGAATGGGAGTGGCTGGCGAGATTGGCTGGTCGTTCCAGAATGTTTCGCTTCTTATGGGGAAACAGTCTTGAAATTCCGGAGAAAGCGGGCAATTTTGCTGATGAGAGTGCCAAGGGTGTATTATCCAGAATTATCCCTGATTACAATGATGGTTTCCCGGAAATATCACCAGTGGGGTCTTTTCTCGCTGATATAAATGGCCTGCATGACATGGCCGGCAATGTCAGCGAATGGATGCATGATGTCTATCATTTGGCTCCACCGGCATCCGGGACAATCAGGGTTGATCCGATGGGATTGCAGAGGGGACCGAGTCATGTTGTGAAGGGAAGTAATTTTCGAACCGCGAGAGTAAGTGAGATGCGATCAAGTTTCCGCGAGGGAGTCTCGGAGCCCCGGGACGATGTTGGATTCCGGGTTGCGCGTTATGTTTATGGTGTGGAACAATGAAACAAACACGAAAAATAATTGTTGCAAGTCTTTCGATGAGCCTGGCTCTGGTTATTGCCTCAGCATGGTTCTTCTATCATGAAAAAATCTCGGCACAGGATGAGAAACCCTATTCCGTAAGCCTGAATTCTCCATTAACATTTCCGGTCGACATCTAAGCCTCGGGAATATCCCGTAATCGAGAATCCGGTCTTAAAATTCATGATACCCAGCGAAGATATGTCGTGATTACAGCATCATCATACAAACGTATCGTACCACTCGGCAGTCTTTTGGCACTTGCTATCAGCACGGTGGTGGTTCACCTTGTCTATCTTGAATTGATATGGCCTCAAGCCGAGACCGATCTGGCACTGGCGCAAGAGGCAGGGCAGTCGACGGTACGAACTCTGGCTGTCATTCTCAAGGATGTGGAGCAGGAAATATGCATCATCCTGATGCTGTGGGGTACGTACTTGATCGCCGAGAAGTCAATGTCAATTATTCGCAACCGCCATTTGTTTGATATCGACTTCCTGCATACACATTCCGGGGGCGAATCCCTGGATTCCAGGGAAAATATCAACCAGCAAATGGAAGATAGTTTCAATACCCTCAAGCAACTGCCGGAGAAGGTCCAGTCCACGCCCTTGATTCAGGTCCTGAGCGCTTCGATAAGGCGGTTCATTATCACCCGCAGTGTTCACAATACTTCAGAGGCAATCATCACCGGCGTAGAGGCGCTGGCCCATCAAATGGAATCCGAAAATGCAATGATACGCTATCTGATCTGGGCGATTCCCTCAATTGGATTTATCGGTACGGTAAGGGGTATTGGCGAAGCGCTGACTCATGCTGATGAGGCACTTTCAGGCGACATCGCAAATATGGCGTCCAGCCTCGGTGTTGCTTTCAACTCCACATTTGTGGCTTTAATAATCAGCATATTCCTGATGTTCTTCCTGCATCAACTGCAACGCATTCAGGACAGTCAGATTACTGAAATTCGGTCCTACTGCGAACAGTTTTTACTGAATCGCATAGGCAAGGCGGATGCCGAGGAATAGACAACTTACCTCGTCTTTTGGACTGGCATTTCTGGATGTAATGGCATGTGGGCTTGGTGCGGTCACACTTATTTTCATGTTGGTCAAGTACCACGCCAATGTTTCGGAGGCAGAGACAGATCACGGCAACCTGGATAGTGATATTGCCGAACTGCGCGCCCAGCAAAGCACAATAGAACGAGAGAGCGCAGAACTGGTTGCCGAATACAGGGCATTAACCGAAGAGAAGGATGACCAAGAAGCCCGGATGGCCTTTCGGGTGGCTGAACAGGAGGGCAAGGAAAAGAAGCTCCAGCAGGTAATGGCGGAAATACAGGCTCTTGAGAAGGCTGTGGAAGAGGTCAGGCTCGCAAGTAGCGAGGAGCCAGTGCCGGTTGTTGAAACACCGGGGCCAACGCAACATCATCTACTCGGAATTCGAGTTGAGGGGAGGCGTATATTGATTCTGATCGATCGCAGTGCTTCCATGACCGATTCTCGAATTATCGATATCGTAAAAACCCAGGTATCGGACGACGCTACCAAGCGCAAGTCTCCAAAATGGCAAAGGACGCTGAGGGCGGTTAAATGGCTAGTCGAGCGCGTTCCTGAAGGCAGTCAGTACATGATAGTCCACTATGCCAAGAAAGCGGATTTCCTGATTGGTAACCGGTGGACCAAGCCGAACGACGGAAGACAAGCCGGAAGAACCATGAAGGCTCTGTCGAATCTGGTTCCGGATGGTTCCACCAATTTGCACAGTGCGATCGAGTTTATTGTCCGCCGTGGCATTAACCCCACGAATATTTACCTGATCACCGATGGATTACCCACTTTGGGCCCAACTCCAGCACTGACTACGCTTGCCCGTTTGGGCTGCAACCCCATCGGATTATCCAAGAGCACGATCTCAGGCTCATGCAGATTGGCGTTGTTTGCTGACGCGCGTAGCCTGTATCATGACAGCACCAATGCAACCGTCAATACCATACTCATGCCACTGGAGGGAGACCCTTATGCGGTTTACGCTTATTGGACGCTGGCTTCCTCCACAGGCGGCACCGTAACAAGTCCGGGAGCAGGCTGGCCATGAGCGAGCTGGGACAAAGAAGAAACAACTTCACAAGCACATCGTTTCTTGACATTATTGCCTGTGGCTTTGGCGCGATTGTGTTACTGGTTTTGCTTGCCAAGGACAGTCCAGACCCTTCAGTGCATGACGCACAAGCAGCAACTGCCCGGCTTGATGCACTGGCCGCCGAGATGACCAGGCGTGATGAAGCGATGAGTCGAATTCGTGAAATCCAGGAACAGATTACGGTGGAAAAAACACGGATTGCACTGGGTACGGAGATGATTAATCTAACCGAGCAGAATCTTGGCGATGTTGATCGCAGAATTAACGAGCATGAACAACGCGTCGCTGTCCTCAAAGAGAGCATCAATCAGGCGAGCAAGGAGAAAAAGCCGCCCGCCCCGTCGCCAAAGATCGAAAATGTAGGAGGAATTCCGGTTGACCGAAAGTATGTTGTTTTCGTGATTGATACTTCAGGCAGCATGCAGCAGATCTGGCCACGAGTCATGGCGCAGGTGGAAAGCCTTTTGGAAGCTCATCCGGAGGTAGAGGGTTTTCAGGTGATGAATGACAGTGGAAGTCATTTGATATCCTCGTACGCACGAAGATGGATACCCGATTCGCCAGCGAGGCGTACTTCGGTGTTGCGTGCGATAAAAAACTGGGCTGCAATGTCATATAGTGATCCCGTGCCCGGTATCAAGGCTGCGCTCAGGGCTTATTCAAGTTACCGAAAGGATCTTTCCATTTATGTGATGGGGGATGAATATTCCGGAGGGTCTTACGATATCCCGCTTCAACAGATATCGAGACTCAATACCGATCCCAAGACCCAGAAAAGCCAGGCACGAATTCATGGCATAGGCTTTTTTAACCCGCTTACACCGGTTACAAATCAGCAGTACTCGGCATTGATGCGGGAAGTTGCCCGCCAGAATGGCGGGGCTTTTGTAGCGGTTGCCGGATAACAGTAGATTCACGCCTGAAATAGGGCAGGCAAGTTCCTATGCCCGGATAATCAAGCAGGCATTTCGACTTGCTCTTGACATTAATCAAGGACTGGAGTTTACTTCAGACGCCTGATGTAGCAACATAACTACATCCTAACCGGAGACTTGCCATGACGATCACGACCCTTACCAGCCGTGAATTCAATCAGAACCCTTCCGAGGCAAAAAGAGCAGCCGCTTCTGGTCCCGTAATCATTACTGATCGCGGAAGACCCGCTCACGTGCTGCTCGACATTAAAGCCTATGAAAAGCTTTCGAAAGAGCGACGAAATCTTCTGGATTCCTTATCAATGAAAGGGCTCTCCGAAATCAATCTTGATCCGCCACGCATGAATCTGGGCCTGTCATTGGACGAACTGTGCTGATGTTTCTCCTGGATACGAATGTCATCTCCGAATTGCGCAAGATCGGAGACGCACGAGTAAATGTGAATGTTGCAACGTGGGTTGCAGAGCAGGATGCCGAGAGCTTTCATATATCGGCTCTCACTCTTTTAGAGATCGAGATCGGCATTCTGCGCATAAAACGGCGTGATACGGAACAGGGCAATCGTTTGCGGGAATGGATGGATCGGAACGTCCTGACCGAGTTTCTGGGACGCATACTGCCTGTTGATGCCGCCATTGCCCTGAAATGTGCCAAACTACATGTTCCCGACCCGAGACCTGAAAGGGATGTATTGATTGCCGCAACTGCCATGGTGCACGGCATGACGGTCGTCACTAGAAATCTCGCCGACTTTGATTTCGCGGAGGTAAAGACAATAAATCCATGGTTGACAAATTGCCCGACCAAATGATCATGGAAGGGATTCTAATAGCCGAGAGAAACCACACAGTCAAGAATAAACAGGTGTAGTCGGCAAGCGGCCCCCATACCAACGCATAATGGAGTCGGTAATGTCCCTGATCTTATCCCATTTTGTTGCCCACCCCCGTAAATCAAAGGTTCTGTCTGATTTTGGAAGTCTCGGCGAATGTAAAGCACCCCGACTCCTTTGGGGCCGTACATCTTATGTCCAGATAGGCTAAGCATGTCTACATGCTCTGAAATATCCCCCAAGGTCATTGCCATGGGAGCTTGAGATCCATCGTTATGAAAGATGGTGCCATTTTTCCTGTTGATCTCGGAAAGTACTTCTATATCCTGTATGGAACCGATTTCATTGTTCACAGCCATGATGGAAGCGAGAAGCACATCTTCTCCGAGTAGTCGCTCCAGTTCCGTAATTTTGATGTGACCATTTCGGTCCACAGGGATCATATCCACTATGAAGCCATACTGTCCCTCTAATACGTGTCCGAGTGACAGGATGCATTTATGCTCTATAGCACTAAGGAGGATCCGATTTCTGTATGATTTAGTTAAATCAGTCAGTAACTTTCACGATGTATTGATTGAGGCTACGGTCACCCAAGCTTCCAATATGGCTTCCTCAACGGTTCTCGGGGACAAGGCATCACCGATAATTTTAAGTGGCGCATTCGAAGCCTCAAGCCATTTCGGCATGCGTATAGAGGATGATGCATAACAGCTTATTAGCGTATCGACATTTTCACAAACGATCGCTTCATCGCTTACAGTATGCTGAAACCATGCAGTAGTATTGTCAGCACCAAAAAACCGTGCGTAGGGGGTGATTTCAACCCCTATCCGATGAATTTCAGCAATCCATTGGTCACGTACGATGCCTTGCAGGGATTCGCCAGGCGCTGTGCCGTTTGAAAATAGCCGGACATGATGTCCTGCCAAAGCGTATTTGTGGGCAAGTCCAAGTCCGGCCCAGTCGCAAGCCCAATCCGCAATGACAATCTGTTGTCCTACCCTCTCTTTCTCTTCACACGCAGACCATGAGTTTAGATGCTGCATGCCACCGACGGGTGAGTCTGGCAATCGGGGTTTGGCCCCAGTAGCGATGACGATCAAGTCGGGTTGATGTTCTTGGACAAGTCCTTCAGTTGCCGGAGTATTGAGAAGTATGGTTACGTTGCCTGTTTCAAGTTCCTTGATCAAATTGGTAATGACGCCACCGAACTCAGCCCTTCCCGGCAGTCGTTCGGCGAGTCGCACCTGGCCTCCGAGCACATTCTCCTTTTCGATCAGAGTCACCCATTGACCGCTATTTGCCGCCAGAGCCGCAGCTTTCATTCCTCCTGGCCCCCCACCAATAACCAGTACCTTTTTCGGCGGAGTGGATGTTCCGGTTTTTGGAAACAGGGTTTCTCGTCCGCTTTCAGGGTGCTGAATGCAGGAGATCGGGTGGTGTGCCAAGCGGTGGCCAACGCAGGCTTGGTTACACGCAACACAGGCACGAATGTTGTCTGCCTTCCCCGAAGCAAATTTATTCACGAATTCAGGATCAGCGATCAGAGCCCGACCCAAACCGACCATCTCAGCATAGCCTTTCTTAATTATGTCCGCTGCGACTTGTGGTTGATTTATCCGTCCGGCTACCAACACTGGTCTCCTAACAACCTGCTTTAATGCCAGAGCGTCATCGGCAACAAAAGCATGTGGTACGGCCATGGGCGGAAACACATGAACCCAGCCTCGCATTGAAGCACTTGAACCGGCAATCACACTGAAGTAGTCGACAAGACTGCCTTGATCGATAATTCGACAGGCTTCAAGCATTTCCTCACGTGCCATTCCAGAATTCGTATTTTCATTAAGGGTGATACGCACACCTAGCGTCTTGTCATTCCCAATGCGTTCGCGACATCGAACCAGAATTTCCTGCAGCATTCGCATTCTATTGGCAAGATCACCCCCGAATTCGTCTTCGCGCTGATTGGTATTTGGATTTAGGAACTGGGCGATCAAGTAGCCCATGCTCGCAAGAATTTCTACGCCATCGAGCCCTCCTTCGATAAGCCGACTAGCCGCCTGGGCATAGCTTTCTATAACTTCCCAGACCATCTCGTTTGGCATTGGGCAGGGGACGACCCGGTACCGCTCATCGGGAACATCCGAGGCCGAATAGGTAACGGGACGAGAACCATCCCGACTGAGACGTACGGCCCGGCCAGCGTGAAACAATTGACCGAACATGGGAGCACCATACGGGTGGCAGGCCGTAGCAAGCTTCTCTAATCCAGCGATAATTTGATCTGATCCGGCGTAAAGGAATGATTCCTCGAAACTATAGCTCGGATGAATGGTCATGCCTTCCAGGATAATGAGACCAACCCCACCTTTGGCTCGTTCACGATGATAGGCAATCAGGGCCTCAGAAACTGTTCCGTTCTTACCGAGAGTAGTTCCATGGGGCGGGCTGAACACCCGATTCTGGGCTCGAACGGGGCCGAGCCAGACGGGTTCAAGTAGACAATCATGCATTAGACTGATACAAAAATGGACGGGCTGATTTTTTCTTGCGAATGGATAGAAATAAAACTATATTCCAAGTACAGTGTCTTATCCTGTAGATTAAATCAGAGTTTCTTGGGCTTGTCTATGAAGGTTGCATCCACTGCAAGCGATTTCTTTGACGAGAGGTTGAGAGAAAAGCTTTATTGCGCTGTGCAGGACGGTTCGGCATTGCCCAACATTGTCTATACCAGTGAGTCGTTCGAGAAAATAGAGCGCACACAAGTATTTCGAAGAACCTGGGTTTTTGCTGGGTTTGCTCACCAAATCGCCAATCCAGGCGACATAATGCCGGTTGAGATTGCGGGTAGCCCGTTGATATTGGTGCGGGGGCGTGACGCCAGGATTCGGGCCTTCCACAACGCCTGTCGTCATCGGGGTGCGAAATTAGTGCTTGACACCATTCAAGGAGGTCGTTCAATCATCTGCCCCAACCATTCCTGGAGCTATTCGCTTGATGGAAAACTGATGGCTCGCCCGCATTTTTACGGCGGTGACCGGCATGATATCAACAGCAATCACGGTCAAAACAGTGGTCTCGTTCCTGTTCGCTGTGATATCTGGCATGACTGGATATTTGTCAATCTTGATGGCAAGGCAGTCGATCTTGTGCAGTATCTTGAGCCCTTGCTTAGCCGGTTGCATGAGTATGATTTCAGTGCACTGTCATTTTCCACATCAATGGAATTCGATATCAAGGCAAACTGGAAACTTGTTATCGAGAATTTTATAGAACCCTATCATGTGTTCTCGTGCCATCCATGGCTAAATGACTTTGTTGGCATGAACGAGCGAACAGCACCGACCTTTGATCGTCATGTCCTGATGTGCGGATATGATTTTCAACATACCGACCCGGCTCGTGGTGAGGGCCTGCCGTATTTTCCGGGATTGCCAGAGCAGAAAAAGAAACGGGGAGATTGGTATGTTCTTTTTCCAAATTTCGCTTTTGAGGTTTTTCCTGACCAAGTGGATGTGTTCACTGTATCTCCATTACGGGTTGATGCATCGCGAGAAACAATAGCGCTTTATTTTGTCGGTGAAGGGGCTACAGCCCCACAGTATGCTGATGCAAGGAAAAGGGTGGCGGAAAACTGGAGAGCGCTGAATGTGGAAGACATTGGGATCATTGAGCGCATGCAGGCGGGGCGATATTCTGAAGGTTTCGATGGTGGAGTGCTGTCTCCTTACTGGGACCCGGTACTGCAGCACTTTGCCAGACTGGTATACGAGTGCGTTGTTGAGAACGAAAGCCACCAGACGGATATCGTTCAAGGATAGGGTTTTCTTGAAAAAGGAAAGCACTTTATACTTGTGTTGGTTTCTTGATATGCTGTATGACCAGACTCAATGAAAAACTTGCTACTTCACTGACGAGGCTTCAAAAACTCCAAAACCGCAGACGACGGGTCTTTCGCTCCAGCGAGTTATCATGGGTTCATCGCGAGCGGCTGATAAAAAACGGGTTTTTGTGTCCGGTGATGAAAGGCTGGCTCATCTCTACCAGCCCGGATACGAGTCCTAACGACACAACATCCTGGTTCGCTTCTTTGTGGAAGTTTTGTACGAGTTATTGTACGGAAAGGTTTAAGAGCGACTAGCATCTGACCCCTGAGCAATCGTTACTGAAATCCTGAATGTCATGAGACGCGTTGGTTAGCTGTATACGAGAATAACCCTTTTGAACCAACCCAGGTTTTTGGTCTGTCCGTCCAGACGCAAACTCCAATTGAATGCGAAAACCGGCGATCACTGCATTTCCTACCCCACCAAGCCCGCCCGAAGATATTCCAATATATTTGTCCCTGGTTGACAATATTTATCAAAGCGATACCTATCACTCCCTTTCGATTGAGGGGTGCCGCGTCACACCGGGGCTGATATACCGGGTGCGTTCGGGCAACTGGAATCCAGACAAGCTTGATACAGACCGAAAGAGTAGCGATGCATTGGCCGCGCGAGGTTACTGGCAGTCATTCCAGATGGCAAGGAAATCAATCCGCGAAATATTACATGGTGCAAATGCCGGCGCCCTAGTCCGCAAGGACCACAATAAATGGTATCGCGAGTTGTTTTTGCCTTGCGTCATGGCTGGGTTGATCGAGGCTACCGATCTTGTCGAATATCGTAATCATGCTGTGTATATTCAGGAATCACGACATGTGCCTCCACGCAGGGAAGCGATTCGCGATGCGATGCTGGCATCTGGAGGATATCCGTGGACAGTTATCAGGGTTGAGGATCGCGACCTGTATATGACTGCTCTTGAGAAGGCTAGTATCGATCAGGATATCGTCCCTTTTGCACAGTTTGTGGCGAAAAGGCTGGGCTGGTTACTAATGGAGGAAATAGCCACACCTGACCACCGTCCACGATTCGCAAAACTGGAGTCCCATGGAAATTACAGACACATTTCCCTCGAACTTATCCACAAAATCAGTGGACAAGGCTGTGGATGAAATAACCGGAAGCCCTACCTGTCCATACTTTGGAACACATCAGTGACGAGCTGCCTAAATTTGTATCAAACTGCTCCAGTAGATCACCCAAAATACTGAAGAAAAAGAGGATAAGGCACTAACCGAAAACCCGGGGAATAGTCTGAATCAATCATCGAAAATAATGAGGCGAAATCGTTTACGATCTATTGCCTAGCCACAACCCGGTTCGGTGTACTTCACTGTCTTTTCACTATTTCGCCGTTCTCTCTGTTTCCCGCTCCTTGATATGTGCACCGCATAACAACACTCCTGGAAAACCTCATAAAAAACGGAAATTTTTTCGCTTTTCCTGTGGATAACAATTTTTGTTTGGAATAGAATGACTGTATATTACTAATGGCTTATCTCTAATTTGGATAATAAATTAATTGAAATTCAATAATTTAATTAATCCTTTTTCTGAGATTTTGTTTTATAAGAATGTGATTTCGTTTTAATTTTTGGTTGTGGAGAAATTTTTACTATGGATGAGTTTTGGGGAGATTGCATAGAGAAACTAAAGGAAGTCATGACCGAAAAAGAAATTGATTCATCGATTTCCGTTCTTCACTACCATAAGAAAAACTCGGTGCTAAAGCTGTTGGCGCCAAACCAGTATGTCCTCGAGCACATTCGTAGCAACCTTCTGGATGACATAAAGAGCTGCCTGATTTCTGCTGATACCGGACTGACGGACGTTCGTTTGGATATCGGGAGTTATGAACTTGAAAAAAAAACGT
>VXPI01000217.1 GCA_009839585.1 Gammaproteobacteria bacterium | reverse complement strand
GATCAAGAGGAGACGAAAGAATCAATTCAGCCACCTTCCTGACCACAATGCTGGATTACTCCGAACCTGGTGAGCTCGGGGTTTTTACAGATGAAGAACAACTCGAGAGCCTCAAGGAAAAAATGAACGAAAAAGGCTATCTGGAAGGTGACTACATGGCTGGTGTCTTCAATATGCTGCGTGCCAATGACCTAATCTGGTCGTTTTACGTAAATAACTATTTGCTGGGCAAGAGCCCCAAGGCATTTGACTTGCTTTACTGGAACTCGGATTCAACCAGAATGCCGGCAAGCATGCACACCTGGTACATCAAGAATTTTTATGTCGACAACAAGCTGAAAGATCCAAACGGTGTCAGCATTGATGGCACAGGCGTTGACCTGTCAAAAATTGATATTCCGACCTGTTTTGTCTCAACTATTGAAGACCATATTGCCCCATGGAAATCTACCTATGCCGGCACCCAACTAGTCTCTGGACCCGTCAAGTTCATTCTGAGCGGATCCGGTCATATTGCAGGAATCATTAACCCACCCGCCGCAAGGAAATACAATTATCGTACAACTGACAATCCTCCCGCTGATCTGGAGAAATGGGCTGATAATGCCAAGGTCAATGAGGGATCCTGGTGGCCTGAATGGCAGAATTGGATCTCTCGGAAGTGCGGAAAAAAAGTGCCTTGCAGAGTTCCGGGAGACGGTAAACTTGATATTATTGAAGATGCGCCCGGCACTTATGTTCGGGCTCGACTCGATAAAGAGTCGAATCAAGAAACAGTGAAAAATAGTGAGGACTAGAAAGTGAGTACAGTAGCAATTGTAACGGGTGGAACCCGGGGTATCGGTGAAGCGATCAGTATGGCTCTCAAGGAAGCCGGGCACAGGGTCGCAGCGACCTATGCCGGCAATGACGAATCAGCAAGAAAATTTTCTGACAGTACAGGCATTTCGACCTACAAGTTTGATGTCTCGGATTTTGATGCCTGTCAGGCAGCGGTTAATCAGGTAGAAGAAGATCTCGGGCCAATAGGCATTTTGGTTAACAATGCCGGCATTACCCGTGATGGTACCATGCATAGGATGGATTATGACCAGTGGAACGATGTCATTAAAACCAATCTGTCATCCTGTTTCAACATGAGTCGAGCCGTTATTGAAGGAATGCGGGAACGGCAGTTTGGCCGAATTGTAAATATTGGTTCCGTGAACGGCCAGGCCGGGCAATATGGGCAGGTAAATTACGCCGCAGCGAAGTCGGGTATCCACGGATTCACAAAAGCCTTGGCACAAGAAGGTGCCAAAGCGGGAATTACCGTCAATGCTATCGCTCCGGGCTATGTGTTAACTGATATGGTGCGTGCGGTCCCAGAGAAAGTGCTGGAAAAAATCATTTCTACTATTCCCGTTGGCAGATTGGGTAATCCGGAAGATATCGCACGCGGGGTGTTGTTTCTGGTTAGCGAAGATGCGGGGTTTATTACTGGTTCGACCGTTGACATCAATGGCGGCCAGCATATGTACTGATCAAATCAACGAATCAGCAAATCATGATCACCTGAATACAATTTTCCCTTTGTTATTTTTGTGATGTCGCATGCCATAGCGCATTAATTCCAGCCTGCTGAAAATACTGTCCAAGGGCAGGGCAGTCACGGCAGGCGAGAAACCCTCATTCCTCTTGTGCATGGCGTTTCACCTCCCTCTTCATTTTGCATTACTTACGGTTGTTCGCCAGCCATTCAGCCATTTGGGGAAGTATGGTCCGGTGAGCCTTGGTACCGACCATTAGTCCGATATGGCCCCCATCGTATGTTATTTCACTGTATCTCTTCCGGGGAATGTGGTTCTTCAACGCACCGGCAGATTCTGGAGGCACCAGGTGGTCGGCAGTTGCATACAGATTTAATACCGGGCAACCAATATTGCCAAGATCAATGAGGTGCTCGCCAAGTTTGAACTCGCCACGAACCAGTTTGTTTTCCTGATAAAACTGGTGCATGAACTGGGCAAACGCCATACCCGGCTGATCGGGACACTCAAAGACCCACTGGTCAACCAATACGGTCAAGTTCAGGTTTTTCCGTGATTCCGGGTTCTGAATGACCTGAATACTTCGCATTATCTCGTCAAAAGGGCGGAGCGATTGAAAGAACAGGGTGATCATGCCGCCCGGTATGTTTACCGGCATTTTTTCCAGTTGCGAGAAATCAACTTTTCTTGCCCATTTCCAGATTATGCTCTCGCCAGCCTGGAAATCGACCGGTGTGACCATGGTTACCAGACTGCGTATTTTTTCAGGATGGATACTTGCATAACACAAGCAAAAAGTGCCGCCCTGACAAATTCCAACCAGGTCCAGCTTGTCCATGCCACATTTTCCAGTAATGAAGTCAATCGACTTGTCCAGGTAATCATGGAGATAAACAGACAAGTCCCAGGTTCTCGCCTCACTATTCACGTCACCCCATTCGATCAAAAAGACCTTGTGTCCAGCCTCGATCAATCGGCAAACGAGCGAATGTTGTGGTGTCAAATCAGTCACATAGGGCAGATTGACGTGAGAATATACAATTAGGACTGGATTTGCCTGATTGCCTGAAGGCCCATGAAATTCGCGAACCGACATGCCTTTATAGGTAAAAGAGACGTCATTAGGCGTATGCCAGCTTTGACCGGTTTTCAGGTTCTGAAAATTTTCGACAAGAAGCTTGTACTTTTCCCTGAAAGCATTGATTTCCTCTTCGATATCTGGCTTGTCAGCACTTTCATCCATTCTTGGATTCCGTGGCCTTCATCGTTTCAACAGATGTCTTTATTGAAAAATTAATGAAGTCTGTAATACAGTCAATAAATTCCTCGGAATTGACCAACTCGGCATGAGCCTTGATGCAGGTCTCGATCCAGATCTCAAAAAAATCTTCCAGTATCAAGGGGTCATTGATGTGTTTGGATACTCGATCAATAACTTCACTGATGATTTGCGGTGTAATACGGTTCAGCATCTGTGTCAATCTGACAAAACTGGTCGAATCGTTGGTCTGCATTGTTGCAGCATTGACCATGCCTAACCCTGGCAGGGTGGAAGAGTAGGCATTCATCATTGTCTGAAGCCATGAATCTTGAATCATGTTAAGAAGGGCTTCTCGCTGCTCTGGTTCTGTACTGGCAATCCCCTCCAGTATGGGGCGGTAGCAATTCGCAGCCTGGATATAAAAAGCCGAAGAATACAGATACTTATTGAATGGATCAGTATGAAATAAATTCATTTAACTGAATGATGCGATGCAGTGTTTAAGACTCGATACCAGAATTTTCATTATATTCACGAATCGGATTGTGGGCAGATTAAATTCGTATTTCACTATAATCATAGTCAACCTGAAATTTTTAAAGGATTTTTTACATGAATTGCCAACCCGGAATACTTGCACCAACAACTGATCATGCAATTTATCTCGAATATGGAATCATAAGTATCCTGTCTATCGGGAAATCCCTGGAGACCCTGAGTGAAGAACTCAAGGATACCGAACACATTGTAGGTATCGGCACTCCCCTGGTCGATGCCCTGAACGTGAAAGTTCCGGGTCTGAAAGCTTTTTCGGAATACTCAAACTCTATTTTCAACATACCCATTACTCAAAATGCCCTGTTTGTGGTTTTGCGCGGAAATGATGCTGGTCAACTGAATAATCTGGCGATCACAGTGAATAAGGCAGTATCCGATGCATTTGCAGTTGCTGACAAGACCAAAGGGTTCGAGTACCAGGGGGGTAGGGACTTAACCGGTTATGAAAATGGGACTGGAAACCCGGATGGTGAAGAAGCGATTTCAACGGCCATTGTCAATAACGGACAAAAAAGCCTGCACGGCAGCTCGTATGTCTCAATTCAACGCTGGGTACATGATTTTGACAAGTTTAATGCCATGGAGCAGGAAGAACAGGACAAGCGTATAGGCCGCTACCGTAATACCAATGCGAAGTTTGATGCCCCACGGTATGCGCATGCAAGGAAAATCGCACAAGAAAGTTTCACTCCTGAAGCATATGTACTTAGGCGGTCGATGCCTTGGGCCGATGACAGGGGCAGGGGTTTGTTCTTCGTTGCGTTTAGCAGTAGCTTACGAGCCTTTGATGTTCAAATGAAAAGCATGATGGGTTTCGAAGATGACATTCAAGATGGCCTGTTTGACTTCTCAATGCCGGCGACTGGTGCGAACTACTGGTGTCCGCCACTTCACGATGGAAAACTGGATTTGTCGCTGGTTCTATCCGAAAAACCCTGAGTCCAGACTCGCAATAACTGGCGGGGGGTCTCTTGGCTTATAGGTCAAGGCATCCCAAGCCAAAAGGGCGGGTGGCCCTCTGATTGCACCCAACAATCCGCCGTTTGAAATACGCAATCAGGCAGCAATCTCCCATCATTCCCATTACTTTACATAATATGCATTATACGAAGTAATGGGAATGCAGGGCTACGGCTATTCAGCGCCGTTGGCATTTTCTTCGTGTGCTCGCCAGTTCTGGGCCTCAATGAAAATTCTGGCAACCTCGGGATACTCTTCCTTTATCTGCCTCTCCAGTCTCGAGATAGTTCTCTCTACAGCGCCTGCACTGATAGTGTCATGAAAATCAATGCTAATATTCAGAAGGATATCTTCCGGACCCAGATGCATGGTCAAAATTTCATTGATTGTGAGAATGTTGGATTCTCTAAGAACCAGTTTTCGTATACCCGAGATTACTTCGGAACTCGCAGATTCTCCGATCAGCAGCCCCTTTGTTTCAAACGCAAGCAATGCCGCAGCACAACCCAGGATTATTGCGATTGCGATTGATGCGGCAGCATCATAAATGGGATTTCCGGTCAATTGAGCGAGCAACAGCCCAATAAATGCAGCGGCAAGCCCCAGAATTGCCGCACTATCCTCAAACAGGACAGTAAATACCGCTGGGTCCTTGCTTGACTTAAAGGCCTTGAAATAGCCCATATTCCCCTTTCTTTTTCGAAACTCCCGGAAAGCCACAGTCCAGGCACTAGCCTCGAAAATCAACGCAAAACCCAGGACAAAGTAGTTAATGTGCAAGTTGGAAAGTTCATGCGGGTCCCTGATCTTGCTAATCCCCGCATACAATGAGACGCCAGCACCAATCGCAAATATCAAGATTGCCACTACAAACGTCCAGAAATACAGTTCCATGCCATATCCAAACGGGTGCTTGTCGTCAGCTGGACGAGAAGACCGCTTGAGACCCCAGAGCACCAAAATCTGGTTGCTGGTGTCAACAATAGAATGCACCGCTTCACTGAGCATGGCAGCACTGCCGGTTATTGCTGAAGCAATCGCTTTCGTTGCAGCGATCAGGGCATTAGCAATAATGGCGGCCAATACCACCCATATTCTGCCTGTCTTTGGTTTCAATAGAATGAATCAGGAAGGAATAATCCCTTATTGTGTAAAACAAATTGTCCGGTTAGCCAGCATCCATGTCAACTGACAAAAAGAACCGGATCAACATCTTTATAAACATTTGCTTATATATTATCTTAATTCTCAAAAATACATCTTATCTTATTGTTAATGATATTATTTTTGTTTTTGAAAATAAACGTACTACGGTTTTCAGATGCTGTGCTGTTGGTTTGCAGGGCGAAAGTCATGGTACATTACCATACCTCGCCATCTGGTTACTGGAGATGCAAGTGATCAATTGGGCAGTGAACCCCCTCCTGATCGTTCATGATCCTGACAGCCTTTATCCCCCACTTATCCAATAATCCACTTATGCCCAAGGTACTGATTGTTTCAAACTGTCCTTCCCCAAATACGCGCCGCCTGCAACAGGCCGTCCGCGAAGGCTGTCAGCACGAAAATCTTGAGAATATCGAAACCCGATGCAGGGAACCATGGTATGCAGATCATCACGATGTCTTATGGTCTGATGGTGTGATTATCGGAACCACCGAGAATTTTGGATACATGAGTGGAGCAGTCAAGGATTTTTTTGAAAGAATTTATTATCCGTGTCTCGCTGAAACTGAAGGTAAACCGGTTGCTCTCTTCATAAAGGGTGGATTGGACGGTCAAGGTGCGAAAACCAGTGTTGAACGAATCCTGTTGGGCCTCAAATGGAAAATTATTCAACCACCTCTTGTGCTTAAAGGAGATTTCCGTGATGAATTTGTTAACCAATGTACTGAGCTTGGGACCATCATGTCTGCCGGACTCGAAGCCGGCATCTATTGAGATAGCCACATTTGATCGGAGCTCAACCCTATCCGGATGATTCGCCCGACCCATTCATGGAACCATTTAAATTGGCTGCAGCCTCTAGCTCGGCAATCCGCTCCTCAAGTTCACCAATTCGCTTGACTGCACGTTCCAAGATTCGTTTTTGTACCGTAAGCTGCTCTGATGTGACTAGATCCAGCCCCTCCAGGTTACTACGAATGATCACCTCAATATTCGATTTGAAATCTTTCGCCAGCCCTGTCGGTAGAGATTCTTCAATACCACGCGCAATCTTTGAAATTCTATCCTGAATAAGCATCAATTTACTCCCATAAGCTCAATATAGGATTCACTCCTGATTCTGGCTATCCATGAATTAAATTGTGAGTTAACTTTTCTGTCGAATATCATATCACGTGCCCGGTCTCGAATTACATCCTGAAGTATATTCCGGGTCCTTGTTTCCAGTACTTCAATCAGAAAATATCCAAGCAAGGTAGAAACTGGCTCACTCACTTCATTCACCTTCAAGTCCGATATAACCTGTATAAGTCCAGGCCCTAGGTCATCTGGGTTCACCCAGCCTATATCCCCTCCTTCGGCTGAAGAATCAAGATCATCCGAAAACTTTCGTGCGAGATTGGTAAAATCCTCTCCAGACTGAATTTTCGTACGAATTTCTTGGGCAAGCCCCAGAGCTTCGGCTTCGGTAATAGACTTTCGGTTCGGGTCAATCAGAATCTGTCTTATTCGCTTTTCGGTCACGACTATTTCATCACCCTGCCTTGCGTGAATCACGAACAAGTGCAAGGTATTCGATATCTCCAGAATACTGGTGGCGGATTCAGACCCGGCTTTTTCGATTTCAGCAATAATCTGGTCTGGAATCAGGGGTCTGCTCCTCCAACCCAGATATTCAAAGTCCATGTCATCAAAGTCTGACGTTGCCATTGCGTCTTCCAGTTTCTGTCCCGCCAATACCTTGTCCCTGACGAAATTAAGGTATTCGCGCCGGGCATGAGCCTGTTCAGCGTCAAGATTCCCAATGGCAATCCGCAAATGGGATAACTCATAGGACACATTGACTTCAAACAAATCAGGGTAGGACTTTACAATCTGGTCTATTTCCTGATCATTAACCCGAACAAGCCGAGCAACCTGACCGCTTACAACCTTGTGAATCAGAATTTGCTCGCTCATTGATTGCCTAAACTCTGCTTCCGTTATGTTGTTCTCAATCAATCTTTTCAGCAACTGCTCATCAGTAAGCCCATTTTGCAGGGTTATGTTTCTTACCGCAATATCCAACTCACTTTCGGTCACGTCCAGCCCTATTCGCAAAGCCTCCTGGACCTGAAGCCTTTGATCAATCAGTGATTCGAGTTGACCATCATCAATCACAGGCGGTTGACTTCCTGACGTGATCGTCTCACCAGCTTCAAGCTGTTTGAGATTGAAATAAGATACATAATCCGAGAGCGTAATTGCGTCGTCATTGACGATGGCAATCACCCTGTCCAGACTGGAGCTCAATGCGGCAACTGCAATCCAGCAACTGCTGAAAATACAGATTACCCAGGCAATTAGTTTTCGCATATGATCGTATATTCCATTTTTGGGGGTTCCACCCTAATTTCCACCGAGACCTTTGAGGCTAAATGAAATCATAACCCGATTATCCATTTTCCCGTCGTTTTGATAGCGTTGCAAATTTACCCCAAATGACCAACAACAATTCAAGTATGTGCCGCTGATTTCGGCAAACTGGAATTGGTCATCAGGAATCGAGTAATGGGTTCTGACCCGATACAGCCAATTACTGGCAAATCTCGAGTTGTGATCGAGCCTGATATATTCTCTCTGATCGGAATCCTGAATATAACCTGCTTCACTACTAGTGCTCTTGTTGAACTCATATCTTGACAATAATGAAATATACGAGAATTCATCCAGTTCATCAGACCAGCGGGTAAAACCACTAACCTCCCACTGGGGATTCAGGGCACCATCAAACTCAAACAATAAATCTGAAGAGTCATTTTTCTCGATCGGAGTCTCTGCATTCTCGCCAATCTGCCGATCCTTGAAATAGTAAACCTGGCCTATACTGATTTTTCCTATTTGTCTTCCAGATTCCTGATCGATAAAACGGCTCGTCAATCCGGCTGTAATTTGACGAGTATCCCCTACCCTGTCACCCCCAAAAAATCGATTTTCCCTGAAATAGTGGTAGAAGCTATTGTCATTTCCGATACCGGTATCGAATTTCGGAAACTCATCTTGTTTATTCCTGACAGGAATATCCAGATAAAACAACCGGGGTTCAAGAGCCTGTAGATAATCTTTCCCACCAAGAGTGATATTCCTCTCAAAATATAGCCCTGAATCGATGCTCCAGACCGGAATGCTTTCATTGACCGGATACTCCCGATACCTGTCACTCTCTCTGTCTCTTAAGTCATAGCGTATCGAGTGCAATGCAAATTTCGGCTCCAGATATCCGTAAATCTTTCTGATAGGCAGGGATAAATGCGGAATGAACCGGAAGCGAGACCCATCGATTGAATTTACTTCATGCCGATAACGAGTCAACTCTGCCTTGGCGCCAAACCCGAAAACCGAAACATTTTGATTATGAAATTGCAACTGGAATTCGGGTAGCAGGTCATATGGCTGGTCATCCTCCTGGAAATGACTGCTCACTACTTCATGTCCCATCGCTCTAGTGTTCACCCGTACATATTCGCCATCAAAAGAAAAATTGACTCTCTGCCTCGAAAAAACCGAAGCTCTTGAATCAATATTGTCGGCAAAATCGGATCGATATTCCGAATCAGAAATCTTCTCCAGGTCAACAGCTAGCTTGGCGCTGTCAAAATACGACTGTCGGTGGCGGTATGAAAATGCATAACGATCATCCCTGGTAATATCATCATCAGGCAGGACTTCACCCAGAAAAACTCCTTCAGAGTTTTCCGTGATATAACGGACTTCACCATATAGCTGCAGTCCCCGTTTACTGATGATGCTCGGTGTGATTGTTGCATCGTATTGTGGATGAAGGTTCAGGTAATACGGTAAAGACAGGATGATCCCGGATCGTCTCTGGTATCCCACTCGGGGAAACAGGAAACCAGTCATTCGCTCGCTGGTGATCGGGAAGTACACTTTCGGGAAAAAGAAAATGGGCACATTCTTGAACCGTACAACCAGATTCTCCGCCCTGCCCTGCCTGCGTTCATGATCAAGTTTTACTTCACTTGCCGTGAATTTTACATCGGGATCTTCACCGGGACATGTGGTCACGGTCGCATTATGGATGACATGATAGCTCTCGCCATTGATTTCAATTGTATCTGCGGTTGCTCTTGCCGAAAACCGGGAATTGCCGTTCGATTGACTTAAGTATGGCTGATTATCCTGATTACCAGAACGCAATGAGCTATTAAATCCTGAAATTGCGTGATCCTGCTTCGGGATTGATGATGTTCTCTCGACAATGTGAATCTGGGCATTATCCCTCATTACACCCTTGAACATGTCAATATCAATTTTCATGCTCTCGGCAGACAGGTGGTGACCGTCTTTGGTGTAGAGCAATACATTGCCAAAAAACCGGGCAATACGCGTGACTTCATTAAATTCGGCCCGGTCGGCAAAAACACCATCCTGTGCATTTCTGACATGCACATGACCATCCAATAGCCAGTTACCTTGACCGTCAGAACGAATGTTATCAGCTTCAATCGAAACCGACCCATCCTTTTGTAGTTGATCAACCGAACGATGTGTCGAGGAAATTTTTTCAAGATGCTGCAAGACGGTTGGACGAAAACCTGCCGGTTGCAGATCACATGACTGTGATTCCACATGGGAGTTGCTGCCTGACGATACTGGGTCCAGGCTCGATGAAAATGCAGCAATACAGACCAATGATACAGCCACCATGAATACCCCTCGAAAAAACACTGAATTCATTGAACTGATGATGGCAAGCACAATCCATATTGCATTGGCTTGATTATATGTTGCCCGCTAGCGGCAATCTATATGTCAGGGGTGGTTTTTCTACATGAAGAATAAAGATTGGCACGAAAAATTCTCTATACTCCCTTGGCTGATATATACTCTACACTTTCCAATTTCGACATATACGGGATTATCTGAAACACGATGGACGCGATGATACTTGCCGCGGGTCAGGGAACGAGAATGCTTCCCTTAACCGAAAAAACCCCAAAATCCTTGCTGAAAGTTGGGGGGCACAGCATGCTTGATTATCACTTGTCCATGTTGGTGGAACTGGGCTTCAAAAAGGTAGTAATAAACATCTCGCATCTTCATGAACAGATTGATGAGTATGTGAAAAACAACAACCATCACAGACTGGATATTGATTTGTCTGTTGAGGAATCAGGACCTATAGGCACGGCGGAAGGAATACGAA
>VXPI01000086.1 GCA_009839585.1 Gammaproteobacteria bacterium | reverse complement strand
GTTTTCATTCATGAATAATACCACAATCCCCCTTTTCTGGCAAGCACTATATATCGGGAGAGTGCCCTTGCAGG
Organism: Gammaproteobacteria bacterium; assembly: GCA_009839585.1. Taxonomy (GTDB): domain Bacteria; phylum Pseudomonadota; class Gammaproteobacteria; order Arenicellales; family Poriferihabitantaceae; genus Poriferihabitans. The sequence goes on along the minus strand of VXPI01000086.1, from coordinate 10,750 downwards.
GCAAGGCAGGCCAAATGGCATTTCCCGCGCCGGACTAAGGATACTGACGGTGAGTACGCTGGGCGATTCCCAGACCCACATTCGGCGACTTCCTGACTAATGGTCCGGAGTCCGATATCGACCAAAATACAGGCCGATTACTATCGAGTGATCATGCCTTCTTTTGGAATTTTCCCCGGATAGCAAGAAGTGGCAGAATCGAGGAGAGGATTATGCTGATTCGGGTCTGGTTCGCATCTTGCAGTACGGGCAGGCTATCCAGTGTCCAGGTCCGGCCTCAAGGAGAGCCGGTCGGGAATCGTTGCAGAAATCCCGGGCAATCGGACATCGAGTCGAGAACCGGCAGCCAGAAGAAGGATTTCTCATCGACGGGGCTTCGCCCACGATGACCGGTATCTCCCTCGTTTTCTGGATTTTCGGATCTGGAACCGGTATGGACTCGATTAGGGTACGAGTATAGGGATGGCTGCTTTTATGAAGCAGGTGCCCGGAAGGAATCATCTCCATGACATGCCCGAGATACATGACCATAATCTGGTGGGACACATGCCGTATGACACTGAGATCATGCGAAATCATGATCATTGAAATCCCGAACTCATCCTGCAACTGTTTCAGCAGATTAACGATTTGCGCCCGAATGGATACGTCCAGTGCGGCAACTGGCTCGTCACAGATAATTAGCCTCGGCCTCGCAATCAGGGCGCGTGCGATACCGACCCGCTGGCATTGCCCCCCGGAAAATTCGTGGGGATACCGGTTTACCAGGGCGGGAGACAGCCCTACCCATTCCATGGTCTCGGCAACTCTCCTGCGAATCTCGGCTCTGGAGGCATGTGGCTCATGAATCTGGCAGGGTTCGGCAATAATCTGTCCTATGGTCATGCGGGGATTGAGGGAAGCAAGCGGGTTCTGAAAGATCATCGACATGTCTTTCCTGATCCGTCTTCTGGAGTTCGGATCAGCCCTAGAGATATCCGAGCCCATCCAGACGATCCGTCCATCTTGTACTGGCACCATGCCGACGATGGCTCTGACGAGAGTAGTTTTTCCGGATCCGCTCTCTCCTACGATGCCCAGCGTTTCGCGCTCAGCAAGCGCAAATGAGACTCCTGCGAGTGCGGTAAACTGGTTCCTCGAGGGTCTCCCGCGAATCGGACTTCCCTGCGGGGAAAACTCGACCGTCACGTTTTCTGCCTGAAGCAGGATACTCATGTCTCATTGGAGAGGTGGCAGGCATGGGCATGCTCCCGAGATCCCAGCATGTCCGGCCTGTGCTCGACGCAAGAAGTCATTCGGAATGCGCAGCGCAAATGAAACGGGCATCCTGAAGTACGGGACGCTGGACCGGGGGGCTCTCCCGTAATACCCCTCAGTTTTCTGTCATTCCGGTCAATCCGGGGTACTGCGTCAAGCAATGCCTGGGTGTATGGATGTCGGGGACTGGAGAATACGTTCTCAGCAAGCCCCGACTCCATGATCTGTCCGCTGTACATGACCGAGATGCGGTCGCTTATGCTCGCCACCAGTCCGAGATCGTGAGTAATCAGCATGATGGCAGTACCATATTTTTGGCGAATGTGTTGAAGCATCTGGACAATCTGCATCTGGACGGTAACGTCCAATGCGGTAGTCGGTTCGTCGGCGATCAGGAGGCGGGGGCGGCGCAATAGGGACATGGCGATCATGATTCGTTGCAGCATACCGCCGGAGAATTCATGGGGGTACATATCGATCCGATTCGCAGCATCGGCAATTTGCACGGTCTCAAGCATATCGATGCAGGCGCTCCTGGCCTGCGCTCGCGTCACTTTCCTGTTCATCGTCATGCCCTCGATCATCTGTGTCGAGATTCGAAGATAGGGATTAAGACAGGTCATAGGGTTCTGGAAGATCATGGCGATTTCTTCGGAGCGCAGCCGAGCCAGCTGGTATTCGGGCAATCCGAGAATTTCCCGGCCTTCCCAGAGAATTGATCCTTCCGAAGTACCGTTTCGTGCCAAGAGCCCCATGACTGCAAGAGCTGTCTGGCTCTTGCCCGAACCGCTTTCTCCGACCACGGCGAGCACTTCGCCGGGATGGATGTCGAGACTTGTGCCGTCAACCGCCATCACTTGCCCTTCCGGTGTTCCGAACGTCACCCGGAGATCACGAATGGACAGAAGAACCTCTTCAGTGCCGATCCTTGGGGTCGAGCGCATCGCGGATACCGTCTCCCAGAAAGAAAAACCCAAACTGGATGAGAATGAAAAAGAACAGCGGAAAGCCGAGTTGCCAGAGGACACCGTACTGCATCTGCGAGGCACCTTCGCTGATCAGGACTCCCAGGGACGTATTGGGTTCCTGAATCCCGAGTCCCAGAAAACTGATGAAGCTCTCGAAAATAATCATGTTGGGTATCAGCAAGGTCGCGTAGACGATCACGACGCCGACCAGATTGGGAAGAATGTGCCTCAGAATGATGAATGCAGGAGGAACACCAATTACAACGGCACTCTCGACAAATTCACGATTCTTGATGCTGAGTGTTTGTCCCCGCACGATCCGCGCCATATCAAGCCACGAAACCAGTCCGATTCCCACGAACAGCAGGAGAATCGATTGACCAAACATCACCAGAAGGATAATCAGTAGGAACATGTATGGAATGGACATAATGACGTCCACGGTTCGCATCATGATGTTGTCGGTCCGTCCTCCGACGTAGCCTGCAATCGTGCCGTACAGCGTGCCGACCACGATGGCGATTAGTGCACCGATGATGCCGACCATCATGGAGACGCGCACTCCGTGGGCGGTGCGCACGAACAGGTCACGTCCTAACTGGTCCGTGCCGAAATAATGGCCGGAGTCAAGAGCAGGGCGTCCGGCGGTTTCGACATTCCCGAGCACGTTCCAGTTGATGTCCTCGCTGGACCAGTTGGAGAAGATCGGTCCGAAAAGGGCAAATATGCCAACCAGCACCAGTATCGAGAAGCTGGCCATCGCCACCGGATTTTGTCGAATCCTTCTTCGTGCGTCCTGCCAAAGGGAACGTCCTGGTTCCGGTTCGGGCAATGACTCAGGCTGGAGATGGGCAGCGATCATGGTGGATATGTGCCGTTGCTCAGTACCGGATTCTGGGGTCAATCCAGACATAGAGGATATCCACGATCAGATTGAACATGACGGTCAGTATCCCGGTCAGTATCGTAACGCCCATAATCAACGGATAGTCCCGGTTGATGGCGGCATTGACGAAATGCTGGCCAATGCCGCCGGTCGAGAAATAGATGTCAATCACGACCGATCCGGTGATTAGGCCGACGAAGGTCGGGCCCAGATACGAGATGACCGGAAGCATCGATGGCTTCACGGCATGGCGGATTACTACCTCGTGAAAAGGCAGCCCTTTTGACCTTGCGGTCAGGATAAAGTCCGAATTGAGTGTCTCGATCATTGATGAGCGGGTAATCCTGGCGATCGAGGCCATGAAACTTGTGGACAGGGCAATAACCGGCATCACAAGATAGGGCCATTGCCCGCCCTGCCAGCCACCTCCCGGAAGCCAACCGAGCCACAATGTGAAAACCAGCACCAGGATCGGAGCCATGATGAAATTCGGCAGAACCTGCGCACCCACGGTCATTCCGACGGCGAGACTGTCCAGCCAGGTTGACCGATGGATTGCCGCGGTGATGCCGAGGGCGATCCCAACCATAATGCTCACCAAGAACGCCAGGGAACCATAAGCCAGCGTAACGGGAAACCCCTGTGCAATGATCTCGTTTACCGTGCGGTCCTTGTAGCTGTAGGAAGGCCCGAAATCGAACTCGGTAATGATGTTCCAGACGTATCGGGCCATCTGTTCTGGAAAGGGGCGGTCGAGGCCATACTTCGCCTCAAGGTTGGCCAGAATCTCTGGCGGCAGGGGTCGCTCCCCGGCAAAAGGGCTACCCGGAGCATAATGCATCAAGGTGAAAGACAGAATGATCAGCGCAAGTATCGTGGGTATTGCGATCGCGGTCCGTTTCAGGATGAAATGCAGCATGATCCCAGCGATCAGGTTCAGTGGGTGTGTTTCACCCGGTAGAGGTTTTTCGAATACCAGTTGTTCTGGACGTTGTCAAAGGGCCATCCCCGAATATCCGGCTTGAGCATGAACACGCTCGTGTAGTGGTAGACGGGAATGATCGGCATTTCCCTGGCCAGAACCGCTTCGGCTTGGAGATAGTTCGGAGTTGGATCGTCCAGCAGCCTGGATTCATCCATCAGACGATCCATCTTCTCGTTATGGAACTGGCCGTCATTCACCCCGGACGAACTAGTCAGGACGTCGAGAAATGTCGAGGCTTCGTTGTAGTCTCCGCACCAGCCAGCCCGGGCTAGATCGAATTCCTGGTTTTTTCGGCGGACCAAATATGTTTTCCACTCGAAGTTCATCAGCCTGATATCAACCCCGAGTTTCTGTTTCCACATCTGCGACGCGACGGTAGCGATCTTCTTGTGGGATTCGGACGTGTTGTAGATCAGGGTGAATTCCAGAGCCTTGTCCTGCCCATATCCCGCCTCGGCGATCAATTTCCGGGCAATCCGGTCCCGTTCGGATTGTTCAAGGTGAGCGTAGTCGGGCTTTTGGGGATTGAAGCCTGCAGTGGCCGGATGGGTAAAGCCATATGCCGGTTCCTGCCCCTCCTTGAGAAGACTGTTGATGATGATATCCCGGTCGAAGGCATAGGATAGTGCAGTACGCACTCGCCGGTCCTGAAGAGCAGGGTGACCGCTATCGGCGTGATTGAAGGTAAAGTAATATGTGCAAAGCAACGGCATTGAGATGGCTTCATCTGGATGTTGTGTCTTGAGGTTTGGATACTGTCCGGCCGGAATCCCTGTACGATCGACCTCATTGGCAAAATAACGAGTCAGGGCCTGGTGCTCATCATTGATGACCAGGCCAGTTACCTTATCAATGATCGTGTTGGCATTATCCCAGTACAGTGGATTGCGGGTTCGTGAATGGTATTCGTTCGGGACATGCTCGGACAGGACGTAGGCGCCGTTTGAAACCATGTTCTCTGGCCGGGTCCAGGCGATACCATGCCGCTCGATCGTGGGGCGATGAGCAGGAAAGAACGTCGCATAGGTGGTCATTTCAGGAAAGTAGGGAACAGGTCGTTCGAGATTGACCTCAAGCGTGTATAGGTCCAGTGCTTTGACGCCGAGTGATTCGACAGGCATTTCCCCGGCCTGGATGGCTCCTGCGTTACGGATTCCGGCCAGTTCGACATACCAGGCGTAGTCGGAAGCCACTTCAGGGTCGACGGCCCTCCGCCAGGCGTAGACAAAGTCTCCGGAGGTGACAGGATCGCCGTTCGACCATTTTGCTGTCTTCCGCAAATGGAACGTGAACTGACGATTCCCGTCGGAAGCCGTGTACCGTTCGGCAGCTCCTGGAACCAGATGGCCACGGCTATCCTGATTGAGGAGTCCCTCGAACAGGTCGCGCAGGATATCGAACCCCTCCGAGTCCTGATTCAACTGGGGGTCAAGGGTCGGGGCTTCGTCCAGCATGCGATAGGTAAAAGTCTGACTTTCCCGAAGCTCTTCCCCAGTCTTAGGATGTACCATCGGCGTGTCCGCCCGAGTATTCAGTCCGATGCAGCCAATCAGGGCAAGGATCGCCACATACATACGGGATTTCCGGGCATGGGGCGATATGCCGCCGGGTACCGGGCGATTTCCATGGCTACAAGGCATGATTCGGGAAGACTCTGTCACGGAATTTTCTGGAAAAATCTGGCTGTTTGCGGTCATGTATGATCACTTTTAGTATTGGGTCGTAGTATTATCGTCTTTCATTATATCCAGTCACAAGTTTTTGGGCTGATTGAAATATTCTGATGGAATGCGTAGATGTCGTGCCACATATATTGAAATGAGCGATGGCCTTTCGAGGGTCGATTCCGTGGTCGCCCCGGCCAGGTGTCCCCGTCGGCTCTGGACAAGGCCCGCAGCAAGGCCAGCGCCGAGGGCCTGCCCGTCCACAGCTTCCAGACCCTGCTCGCCGACCTGGCCACGATCTGCAGTAGCCTTTCTTCCCGCTCCTGCCTGTATTGCCTTTAATTGGGTTACATTGAATGTCCCTTCATCTGCGAGTGAGCCTTGAATGCACCAGCAACGCTACGCCGGACAGTGCCTCATAGCAAACTCAACGTATCCAGGTGCAAAAATTTGTCTTGAAAATTTCTTCAAATCGCATGACACTTGCACCTTGTCTATATACCAGAACTCGAGGACTCGGCTTTGAACTTCAACGCATTTATCACCTGTGCAGTTACCGGGTCCGGAAACTCGATTGGCAAACATCCTGATATTCCCATAACCCCTGAACAAATCGCCAATGCAGCCATTGACGCTGCCAAGGCAGGGGCCGCTATTGCACATATCCATGTCCGTGATCCCGAAACGGGCGCGCCTTCCCGAAAACCGGAGTACTTTGCCGAGGTCGTCGACCGGATACGAGACAGCGACACGGATGTAGTCATAAATACTACCGCTGGCATGGGCGGTGATCTGGTTTTTGGGTCCAGTGAGAATCCTTTGCCGCTGGATCCAGGGGGCACGGATATGGCGGGCCCGCTGGAAAGACTTGCGCATGTCGAGCAATGTCTTCCGGAAATTTGTACTCTGGATTGCGGTACCATGAATTTTGCCGAGAGCGATTACGTCATGACCAATACTCCGGGCATGTTGAGAACCATGGCCAGGAAAGTCCAGGATCTTGGAGTTCGCCCGGAGCTGGAAGTGTTTGACACTGGGCATCTGGTGTTTGTCAAGGAGTTGATTCATGAAGGCTTGATCGACGATCCGGTAATGATTCAGCTATGCATGGGGATTCCATACGGTGCGCCGGATGACCCCACAACCCTTATGTCAATGGTTCATGCTCTGCCTGAAGGGTCGGTTTTCTCGGCTTTTTCGATTGGACGGAACGAATTACCCTATGTTGCCATGGCCGTCCTGGCAGGGGGCAATGTGCGGGTAGGTCTCGAAGATAATCTGTATCTTTCCCGTGGAGTTTTTGCAACCAATGCACAGCTGGTAGAACGGGCGGTTACCATTCTCTCCGCGATGGGCGTCTCGATCATGGGTCCCGAAGCAGTCCGGGAAAAACTGAAACTAAATAAACACGCCTAGCTCCAGATGCGGATTAACACGGCAGGGCTGATCGGCGGTGGGGTTATCGGTTCAGCATGGGCAGCGCGGCTACTGATCAATGCCGTTAACGTAAGGATTTACGACCCCGATCAGGAATTGCCGGCACGTCTGGATAAAGTGCTGAACAATGCACTCAGGGCCTATCGAAAAATGACCCTGGCTCCGGTTGACCTCAGAGGAGAGTTACAGATCGTCGATTCCATTGAAGAAGCGGTTTGTGGTGCTGACTTCATTCAGGAAAGCGGTCCGGAACGGATTGATCTTAAACAGCAACTCTTCAGGGAGATCGCATCATATGCCGGTAATGAAGTCGTCATTGCTTCTTCATCATCGGGTCTTTTGCCTAGCGATATGCAACAAGGCATCAAAAATCCGGAGCGTGTAGTCGTCGGTCATCCATTTAATCCTGTTTACCTGCTGCCTCTGGTAGAAATCGTTGGTGGTCAACAAACTTCCGAACAGGCGATTCGCCATGCTGAAGAATTTTATTCAGGGATCGGCATGCATCCACTGGTGGTAAAAAAAGAGGTTCAGGCCTTTTTGGCAGACCGTATGATGGAGGCTTTGTGGCGTGAATCCCTGCATTTGCTCAATGAAGGTGTAGCGACTGCCGATGAACTGGATCAGGCAATCGCATATGGCCCGGGAATCCGCTGGGCGTTTATGGGTCCTTATCTCACTTATCGAATTGCGGGTGGAGAAGGGGGCATGCATCATTTCATGTCCCAGTTCGGCCCAAGCTTGAAATGGCCATGGACTCGTTTTGATGGTCCAGACCTGACTGACGACTTGCTGAATCGGGTTACCGAGCAGTCAGATCGGCAGGCACAGGGTCGATCCATATCCGAACTTGAACAAAAACGCGATGATTGTATCGTATCCATTCTTCAGGGACTTCGGGTTAACGAAACCAGTGCCGGTCAAACGCTGGCGCAATATGAAGAGAAACTCTATCGTATCTCACACACGGATGATCAAGCATCGGCCAGGTTCTCCGACCATGACTTCAGTCAACCCCTGCAACTGCATTCTGGAGTCGTTCCTCCAGAGTGGGTTGATTACAACCGGCATATGACGGAAAGCAGTTATTTGCGGGCGATCGGCGATGCATCGGATGCCCTGTTCCAGTTGATCGGTGTTAATGAGGAATACCATAAACAGGGCTTCAGTTATTTCTCGGTTGAAACTCACTTGATCCATCAGGGTGAGATCATGGCCGGGGAGGCATTTTATTTCCAGACACAAATTCTGGGTCTGGACACAAAACGGTTGCATGTCAATCATGCCATGCACGCAACCGGAGACCATCGGATACTGGCAACGGGAGAGCAAATGCTGCTGCATGTCAACACCCGAGAATCCAGATCCTGTCCGGCAGCGCCGGCAATCATGGAGCGATTGAAAAAAATCTACGAGGGACAGCGTAATCTTGAACTTCCGGTAAATTGCGGACGTTCCATTCAAATGCCGGGTTCCTAGCGGATGAATTTGCATGGTCAAAGTGTTCTGGTTACTGCCGGCGCATCCGGGATCGGCAGGGCGATTGCTCTCGAATTCCATAATGCCGGGGCATCGGTGCATGTGTCGGATATCGACAAGGATGCCGTGGAACGGTTTGCTGAAGCGATGCCTGAAATCATGGTCTCGATAGGCGATGCATCGAATGAATCGCAAACCCGGAGCATCGCGGAACAGCATATCCATGCCTACGGAGGCATCGACGTTCTGGTCAATTGCGCCGGGATTGCCGGCCCGACTGCCCCCGTTCAGGGTGTTGCTCTTGCTGATTGGCACCGCTGCATAGCGGTTAATCTCGATTCGGTCTTTCTTTATTGCCGGGCACTGATCCCGAATATGCGGAGTGCCGGGCGCGGATCAATCATCAATATTTCATCAACGGCTGGATGGCATGGATATCCGCTTCGCTCTCCCTATGCTGCGGCGAAATGGGCGGTGATTGGGCTGACCAAAACACTGGCCATGGAACTTGGCCCTGATGGTATTCGGGCCAATGTGATTTGCCCCGGCAGTATTAATGGGGATCGCATGGACAAGGTGATCGCCGCAGAATCGGTGCAAAGCGGTCTATCGCAACAGGCCGTGCGAAAGAAATACACCAACAGCTGTTCGTTACGAACATTCATTGATGCAGAGGATATCGCCCGGATGGCGTTGTTTCTGGCATCACCCGATGCTAGTCGAATCACGGGTCAAATCATGAATGTTGATGGGCATGTCGAGAATTTTGGACCATAAGGCCGGTGATTCGAATCTCGCTCTGTCAAATAACAGGAACCGAAATCGCACCAAGAGACCAACGAGAGATCCATGTAGATGAACTTTGAGCCAAGTGAAGAGCAGAAACTTCTCATCGAGACAGCAAGACGTTTTGTGGAAGAGGAGCTGTACCCTTATGAAGAGGAAGTCGAGAAGACCGGAAACCTACGTCCGGAATTGCGTCGGCAAATCATCAATCGAGCGATTGAAGTTGGCCTGTATGCGGCCAACATGCCACAAGAGCTGGGAGGTGGGGGTCTTGACCCGCTTTCGATGTGCATGCTGGATCGCGAACTTGGCCGGGCGAGCTACGCATTGCAATACACGGTTGGACGTCCCAGCAATATCCTGCAGGCCTGTGTGGGCGATCAACGGGAGCAGTATCTGTTTCCGTGCATTCGAGGTGAAAAAACCGATTGCCTGGCAATGACCGAGCCCGGTGCCGGATCGGATGTCCGCTCAATGTCGACACGTGCAGAGAAGGACGGACAGGACTTCATTATCAATGGAACCAAGCACTTTATCAGTCACGCTGATATCGCGGACTTTGTTATCCTGTTTGCAGCAACCGGGGTCGACCAGACACCACGCGGTCCAAGAAAACGGATTACTGCTTTTTTGATCGATAAGGAAACCAGAGGCTTTGAGGTCAGAGATGGCTACGAGAGCGTATCCAACCGAGGGTATCACAACTGTATTCTGGAGTTTGACAACTGCAGGGTTCCGCAAACACAGGTACTCGGTGAAGTAGACAAGGGTTTTGCGGTGGCCAATGACTGGCTGGGCAATACCCGGTTGCAGGTTGCCGCGATCTGTCTTGGAAAATGTGATCGGGCATATGATCTGGCCAGCAACTATGCCGCAACCAGGGTGCAGTTTAATCAGACCATCGGCAAGTTCCAGGGAGTGTCCTTCAAACTAGCCGACATGGCAATGAGGCTGCGTGCGGCAGAACTGATCACCTATCAATCTGGTGCCAGGGCCAATACCGGTGAAATGACCGATATGGATGCAGCCATGGCCAAGTTATCGGCGACCGAAGCATTGGCTTTTATTGCGGATGAGGCGATCCAGATTCATGGCGGCATGGGCTTGATGTCTGATTTGCCGCTGGAGAGAATCTGGAGAGATGCACGGGTTGAGCGGATTTGGGAGGGGACAAGCGAAATCCAGCGCATGATTATTGCCCGGTCGATTTTGCGCCCACTCGAATCAACACGGTAATTCATCTTGCATCTTGATCGGGAACGTCTGCTTCGTTTACTGAACCCGAAGT
>VXPI01000336.1 GCA_009839585.1 Gammaproteobacteria bacterium | reverse complement strand
ATCTGTAACCAAAGTGGGTCTGATTGTTGCATTCTCCTTGCATCGGGGTTGGTGTTCAGGCGGCGTTCCTGATCAAGAGTCCAGTTTGCGTTCGTATCCGGCCCCGGCAAGTCTGGACAGATAGTGTTCCCAGTTCTCTTTTTGATATTTACCCAATTGATACAGGGTATCCCATGAATAAATGCCGGTATCGTGCCCGTCATCAAAGACCGGCTTGATGGCGTAGTTTCCCATCTGCTGGATCGAGCTGATGTTGACGTTTTCCTTGTTGACCTGGAGTATTTCCTGCCCCGGCCCATGGCCTTGCACTTCTGCTGATGGCGAGAAGACTCGGAGATATTCGCAGCTCATCTCGAATTTCTCGTCGCCGAATGAGACGGTAAGAATTCGGGTGCGTTGGTTGAGGTGAATTTCGGTTGGCGTATACTTGCTCATTGCAAGGCTGCAGTAGCGGTTGAACTGGCAAACATTGTACTCGAAATTGAGTGGTCAATTGACCGGTATCAAGTGCCGATAATGTAGTTGACCGTTGCCTCTGATCAGGTTTTCCGGACTACATGTCTACATCGGATGTTCTGAGAATCAGTTCAAATGACAGGAAGTTCTCGCTATACTTGCTTCAATTCAATGCTACGGGTATCCTTCCAGAAAGCCAGACAGACTATTCATGAAGAAAAGATTCAAAACCCGAAAGAATGGCGTCATCCGGGAAGACATCTATCTGGCGGAATTAAACCGGTTGCAGGTGGAGCTGGTGAAATTGCAGGAATGGGTTGTCGAGACAGGAGTCAAGGCAGCGGTCATTTTCGAAGGGCGTGATGCGGCAGGAAAGGGGGGCGTAATCAAACGCATCACTGAGGTCATGAACCCTCGGGTTTGTAGCGTGGTTGCCTTGCCGGCACCAACTGATCGTGAGCAAACACAATGGTATTTTCAACGCTATACGGAGCACCTGCCTGCAGCCGGCGAGATCAGGCTGTTTGATCGAAGCTGGTACAACCGTGCGGGCGTGGAGAGAGTCATGGGGTTTTGCTCGGACGAGGAATACATGGAATTCCTGCGTTCCTGCCCCGAATTTGAGCAATTACTGATACGCAGTGGCATTCGCCTCATCAAGTACTGGTTTTCGGTCAGCGATGACGAACAGGAAAGGCGTTTTCAGTCCAGACTGAAAAATCCACTCAAGCGCTGGAAGCTGAGCCCCATGGATATTGCAGCAAGAGATCGATGGGTCGAATATTCAAAAGCCAAGGATACGATGTTTGCCCACACAGACACTTCCTATTCTCCCTGGTATGTTGTCGACTCGGACATCAAGAAGCATGGGCGTCTGAATTGCATTCACCACCTGCTGAGCTGTTTCAACTATGGGAAAACACTGGATCCACCGCTTGAACTTCCGCCACGTCGCTTGGTAACGAGCACGCATGAACGTTCAGATTGGGAATCACAGACATTTATTCCAACGGTGTATCCCTGAATTGATGATGAGAGCCTGTCGGATTTTGTGTAGTCTGGTTATCCGGTGCCAATGGCCAGAGACAGCATGATCAACAAGACTACTGACTGCCTGATTATTATTGACGTGCAGAACGATTTTTGTCCAGGCGGTGCTCTTGAGGTGCCAGCCGGGGATGAAGTCGTACCTGTTATCAACCAACTCGTTGATGGGTTTTCTCATCGGATCCTGACTCAGGACTGGCATCCAGCCGGTCATCATTCATTTGCCTCTGCACATGCAGGCAAGTCTCCATTTGAAACGGTTGAGCTTGATTATGGAACCCAGGTATTGTGGCCAGATCACTGTATTCAGGATAGTTTCGGGGCAGAGTTTCATGCCGGGCTGGATACTACAGGTGCTGAACTCATTATCCGCAAGGGATTCAGGCCTGCTATAGACTCCTATTCCGCATTTACCGAAAATGATCAAACAACACCAACCGGATTGTCGGGTTATCTTGCCAATCGGGGGTTTCGTCGATTATTTCTTGCCGGTTTGGCTACCGATTACTGTGTTGCCTGGTCAGCACTTGATGCAAGACGCGAAGGCTTTGAAGTGGTATTGATTGAAGATGCCTGTAGAGCCATTGACATGAACGGTTCAAGGCAGGCTGCAATTGACCAGATGGATGATGCAGGTGTTGTGCGGATTTGCACGGCGGACTTGTAACAAAAATGTCCAAGCCCAATTCGTTGTCAGGGTCGGAGGGTTCAGGGTCATTTCGGGAGATCAGGCCGGGTTCGTTCATTTATGAGTACAGGCAGGCATTGGATCCCGTGCTTTGCCAGGAGATGATTCGCCGCTTTGAAGCCAACCCTGATCAGCAGGTTCAGGGGCGTATTGGACAGGGCGCAAACACGGAAGATAGCATAAAGCGCTCAACAGATTTACGGATCAGTGGCAGGGAAGACTGGAGGGATATCGATACGGCACTCAAACATTCCCTGGCGCAGGGATTGTCTGCCGTTGCGGGCCTGCATCCTTTTTTTGGGGTGAATCGCTTTCATGATATCGGGTACAACCTGCAAAAAACCGGTGTCGGTGATTTTTATCACTGGCATGTTGACGGCGGGCCCGGTCAATTTGCAAAGCGTCAACTGGTTGCAATCTGGTATTTGAACGATTGCCCAGGACCGGGTGGTGAAACAGAATTTTATTTTCAGGACATTTCCGTGCGTCCGGAGGAAGGTACCCTTATCTTGTTTCCCCCGTTTTGGACGCACCTGCATCGTGGCAGCACACTTGAATCGGGCATCAAGTACATTTCCACTACCTGGATTTGCTGTGAATAGAATGTTGGAGTTCACATTTGATCACCACTTCCATTCATGTTTCGATTGGCGTTGATGCGGAGTTCCCCCACTCAGACCAGGAACCCTGATAGGCACGAACACGAGGATATCCCAGCCATTTGAGAATATGGAACATGTGGGCAGAGCGACGATTGGATTGGCAATAGGGAACAATCTCAAGGCTTGGGTCGACTCCGGCTTCCAGCAACTCTGACCGAAGTTTATCCGGATTCCTCAGTTGTTTACGGGTATCCAGCACATTCTTCCATTCATAGTGGTGCGCTGATGGAATATGACCACCCCGCTTCGCCCGAATATCGATCCCGGCATATTCCTCTCGGCTTCGAACATCAAGGATACATCGATCACTATTGTGCAGAGAGTCCATAACGTAATCCATCCCTGCAGCAGTTGACTCATCAATAGTGCAGGAGTATGGTTTTGGAGTCGGGTTGGCTGGTGTAGACTGAACCGGTAGCCTCGCTGCCTTCCATGCTTCAATGCCGCCATCGAGCAATGCCACATTATGATGCGAGCAGGTAAGCAGTGTCCACAATAGTCGGGTGGCACGGATACCGGAATTCTCATCATAGGCAACGACTCGAGTGTCAGCATCAATGCCGAGATCGCTAATGAGTGCCGTTAATGCTTTGTGGTCGGGCAGCATGCCTTCGGCATGCCCGATTTTCCTGGTGAGTTGTCCGTAACCCAGCCTGATGGCCCCGGGTATGAAGTCGTTACTGATTACAGAATCGGGCCTCAGGTCGACAATTCGAATGTAGTCGCCAAGGATGCTACCCAGTTCTTCAGCACGGATTACCAGTTTGGGCCGGGAGGTGGTTTGATGGGAAGATTGGTTCATGTTTGCGTATTCAGGTAATAAGGAGGGTTTAAACGTCAGTTAAAATACTGCAATAGACGAGATGAAGCCATGTATAGCGGTAGCTGTCTTTGCGAGAACATATCCTGGGAAGCGGATCCGGTCGAAGTTCCGGTCTACCACTGCCATTGCTCCATGTGTCGAAAGATGCATGGAGCAGCTTTTGGTACTTATGCCTACACCCCCTCTGAACATTTCCGGTGGACAGGCAAACTCGACACGTTGCGAGACTATCGATCCTCGCCCATGCTGGTGCGCTCGTTCTGCAGCAAGTGCGGGTCAGTCGTGCCAAATCAAGATGAGAACAAGTCCTGTTATTATATCCCGATTGGTTCCCAAGACGATGGTCCGGAGGTGGATTGCCATATCTTCACGGAATCCAGGGCACCATGGCTAAGCATCACGGACAAGCTGCCGAAACATGATGAATTTCCACCCAATACAGATTCTCCAGTTGTTTCAGTTCGGGTTGAAGGGTCGATTGAGTCCGGTGAGCTGCAAGGAAGTTGCCTGTGTACACGGGTAGAATTCAAGGTCACGGCACCATTCAGGAAAATATACAATTGCCATTGTCGGCGATGTCGCCGAGCCCGTTCCGCGGCGTTCACGACCAATGGCTTTACAGCGCACAGTGAAGTGGTCTTTAACCGTGGTGAAGGGCACCTTAAATCCTATAAGCTACCTGAAGCGAAATACTTTACGCAAGTCTTCTGTGAAATTTGTGGGTCCGGCATGCCTCGAATCAGCCCTGAGCGAAAAATCGCAGTCACTCCATTGGGTGCGCTCGACAATAACCCGGGACAGCATCCGGACTGCAATATCTGGATTGATTCAACCGCAAGCTGGTATGTCCCCATCAATGACCTGATCGCTTACCCCAAGGAGCCGCCAATATGAACGATAACCTGAAATGGAGCCCCGACAGCTGGCGGAATTTTCCGGTATGCCAGATTCCCGAGTATCCGGATCCGGAGCAACTCCACAAGGTCGAGAAACAGATAGCGGGATGGCCGGCACTGGTGTTTGCTGGTGAGGCCAGATCCCTGAAAAGACGTTTGGGTGAAGTCTGTGCAGGGCGGGCATTTCTACTGCAGGGCGGAGACTGTTCAGAGAGTTTCGCAGAGCATAACAGTACCAATATTCGTGACTATTTCCGGGTCATGCTGCAGATGGCCGTTCTGCTGATTTATGGATCTTCTTGTCCGGTAGTCAAGGTTGGCCGGGTCAGCGGTCAGTTTGCCAAGCCTAGATCTTCCGACACGGAAACCCGGGATGGGGTAACCTTGCCGTCCTACAGAGGCGATATTATCAATGGTATTGACTTTAACGCCGAGGCCCGGGTTCCAGATCCCGAAAGACAGAAGATGGCCTATCGCCAGTCGGCCGCTACCCTGAATCTGATCAGGGCGTTCTCGCATGGGGGGTTCTCAACGCTTGAGAATGTACACAACTGGATGCTTGCTTTTGTGGCTGATTCACCGCAAGGCAGACATTATGAAGAAGTGGCAGAACGTATTAGCGGGTCTATGGCGTTCATGAAGGCAATTGGCATTACCGCGGAAGCCAATCACCAGCTTCGACAAACCAGTTTCTATACCAGCCACGAAGCCCTGTTGCTGGGGTATGAAGAGGCGTTGACGCGAATTGATTCAACCAGCGGAAACTGGTATTCGACATCAGGGCACTTGCTCTGGATTGGGGATCGCACTCGGCAACCCGATCATGCCCATGTGGAATATTGCCGGGGTATAAAAAACCCGATTGGAATCAAGTGCGGTCCGAGTTTGGATCCCGGGGAATTGGTTCGCTTGACTGAAATGCTGAATGTCGACAATGAGCCGGGGCGGCTGACCCTGATTACGCGTTTCGGCCATGAGCACATTGCAAACGGTTTACCGCCACTGATTCGGGCAATTGAAGAGCATGGCAGAAAGGTTGTCTGGTCATGTGATCCGATGCACGGTAATACTATTTCCAGCAATGGCTACAAAACTCGACCTTTCGATAATATCCTGTCTGAGGTTCAGAGTTTTTTTGAAATTCACAAATCGGAAGGTACACATCCTGGCGGTATCCATGTCGAGATGACTGGACAGGATGTGACGGAATGTACCGGTGGTGCACGAGCTATTTCCGAAGAGAATCTGTCAGACCGATACCACACTCATTGTGACCCGAGATTGAATGCAGAGCAGTCTGTAGAGCTTGCGTTTCTGGTGAGCGACTTGCTCAAGAAAATCCGAAAATAGTTTAGGCCTTGGCTTCTTGCGACCCGCCCTGATTTGCAATTTGTTTCGAGTCCGGAACAAGGTATGCAAGGGTATTCTCGTAGATGAGCAGCAGCGAGGGAACCAGAAACAATACTAAAAGTGTTGCGAAGGCGAGTCCAAATGCCAGAGTGATTGCCATTGGCATGAGAAATTGCGCCTGAATGGAGGTCTCAAAAAGCAATGGCGTCAAGCCTCCGATCGTGGTAAGTGAAGTCAGCATTACAGCTCTTAATCGACTGCAGGCCGCCTCAACGATGGCATTGTAGGCAGACATCCCGCTTTTTCGAAATCGCTGGTAGAACACGAGGAGGATGATCGAATTGTTGACCACGATCCCGGATAACCCGAAGAACCCGAACAGGGACAGAACAGTGATGTCCTTGCCCATCAGAACATGCCCCCACAATCCGCCTATAAATCCGAAAGGAATGATGATCATGACCACCAATGGCCAGCCATAGGAGCCAAAGACCCAGGACAGTACGAGATAAATCATGATCAGGGCAAGAATGCCACCCATCTGCATATCGTCCAGCGTTTCCTGTTGAGTGCTCTGTTGGCCTTCGAAGGAGTATGTAACCCCATGCTTGGCAGCCAGTGAAGGCAGGATGTCGGCCTCAAGCGTTTTGACGATCAAGTTGGCATTGTTGATATTGTGGTCAACATCTGCTTTTATGGTTATTGCCAAGCGTCCCATGGAATGCCGGATGTTTTCAAACCCCCGCTTGGTTGAAATATTGACCAGAGAGGACATCGACTCGGTACGTCCGTTGGGCAAGACGATGTCTATGCTTGAAATACTTGCCAAGGCATTACGCTCTCGTTCAGGAATAAGCAAAGCAACATCCAGATCGTCATACCCATCAGATAGTTCCTGCACTAGAAAGCCGTCATAAGCCGCACGAAGTTGCCGGGATACAGAGTCGATGGTTAGTCCCAGGGCTTTTGCAGAGGGATTGAGTGACAGCACAAGCTGTTCTTTTCCATAAGGAATATCGTCAGCAATTCCGCTTACTCCGGGTATATCCGACAGGACACTCTTAATTGATTCCGAGACCTGTTTGATCTGGCTTATGTCTTGCCCGAAAATCTTGAGATCAATATCTGTCGTTGGCGGTCCTGCACGTTGGTCAACCAAGGCCAGTATCTCAACCCCGGGATCTCGATTGAGTTTATTCCGCCAGGATTGCATGATATCGCTGTTTCGTGTTTGGCGCTGGTCGGGAGGAACCAGTTCAACCCTGATTGCACCTAAATGATCGCCGCGCTGGGTTGATCTTTCATCACCCTCGGTAGTACCAAATCGCGTGACCAGCAATGAAATCAACTGTTCGCCCGATTCTCGTTCAATTTCGTACAGTATTTTTTCGGCATTGGCAAGATACTCTTTGACTCGGTCGGGAGCTGCTCCTGAAATAAATCCTACGTTCAGGTAAATTCTATCGCCCTCGGTGGATGGAAAGAATGTGAAACCGACTCGACCGCTTTGCGCCCAGGCAACTGTTACGAGCATGATTGAGAAAGCGACCGCCAGCGTGCTCCAGCGGTTTGAGATGACGAAACCGATAAATGGGCGGAAAAGGTTTTCTCTGAAGCGAATGTAGCCGTTGTCAACTGCTTTGCGAAAATGTCCCGGATTGTATTTCCCCATGCTCCGAAATGAGTGGGTTAAGTGTCCCGGCAAGATAAGAAAACACTCAATCAGGGAGGCGATAATCACGCAGACCACAACTAGAGGGATGGTATGCATGAAGGTGCCAATGACTCCGCCAACCAGAAACAGCGGCATGAAGGCGGCGATGGTGGTCAGAGACGAGCAAAAGACCGGTGACATCATTCTCCTGGCGGCCGAGAGGGAGGCTACGCTTGACCTGACCCCGCTTGCATAACGAGACATGGCATCTTCTCCGACCACGATCGAATCGTCAACGATGATGCCGAGTGACATGATCAGGGCGAACATGCTGATCATGTTTAAGCTGCCTCCCCATAAATACAGGATAAACAGCGCGGCCATAAATGAGGCCGGTATTCCCACGGCTGTCCAGAATGCAACGCGGGATGCCATGAAAAAGTATAGAATCATTACCACCAATACCAGTCCGCTC
The DNA here is from genome assembly GCA_009839585.1 of Gammaproteobacteria bacterium. Classification (GTDB taxonomy): domain Bacteria; phylum Pseudomonadota; class Gammaproteobacteria; order Arenicellales; family Poriferihabitantaceae; genus Poriferihabitans. The sequence goes on along the minus strand of VXPI01000336.1, from coordinate 2,901 downwards.
AGGCCATTTTTGACTAGTATATTTATACGGCCCTGAATCAACTCCCAGTTCTGGCTGAACAGCACCAGGTCAACTCCTTCAGGCAAGAGTGGCCGGGTCTCATTCACCCATTTTGACAATATATCGGCAGACTCAAGGCTGTCTGCCTTATCCGTGCGCTTGATAGTCAGTTCTATGGCTGGCTGACCTTGATAGCGGATGGTTTCCTGGTCCGGTTTCGGTTTGCGAGAGATCTCCGCGATATCTCCGAGCGTCAACAGTCGTCCCTGCTGGTCAGCAATAATGGGTATTTCTTCAAATGCGGCTGCAGTTTCCCGTCGTTCCTGAAAACGCAGTTGACGGGATGTCTGTCCTCGACCAATAATTCCCATCGGGACATCTCTGGACCATGCCTCTACCCGCTGACCCAGTGCATCAAGCGACAGGCCCAGGCGTCTCAATTCATAGCTGGGGACTTCAATTACAATCCGCTCTTCGGGCAGGCCGTTAATTTCAATTTTTGCAATACCTTGATCCAGCAATTCTCTTTCAAATTGATAAGCCAGGCCGCGCAACTCGTCCACCCTGCTTGAATCCTTGCCTGTCAAAAGCAGACGTCCGACCTGTTCATATCGGGTAATCCTGGAAACTTCCGGGATTTTGGCTTCGAGGGGCAAACCGCTTGCGGCGTTCACCCGCTCCTTGATTTTGTCCACGGCTTCTCCCATGTCAGTACCTTCGGTTAACTCAAGAGTTATCGAGGATACTCCCGCGGTCGAAGTGGAGGACATGTCTTTAAGCGAGTCGACATCCCGAAGCTCCTGCTCAAGCGGTATGGTGATCAAGTCCCGCACATCCTCAGCACTTGCCCCACTCCACAGGACCCGAACCTGAGCGAAGTTTTCCTCATGAGTAGGAAAAAATTGAGTGTTGAGTTGCTGGATCGCCCATATTCCCGACATCAGCATCATCGCCATCAGCAGGTTGGCAGCTACCGGGTGGTTACAGAAAATCCCGATCAGTCCGCCCTGGCTACCGGTTGAGCTGTTACTGTCGGAATTCATATTTACTCTTGTTCAACGATCCGGACCTGCATGCCGCTCACAGCTCGAGGCAGACGGGAGATGAGTATGTTTTCTCCGTTAGAGAAGCCTGATCCGTCGAGAATAATCGCCTGATCCCCGTTTTCATTGGTGCGCATGCCAACCTGATTGACTTCTCTGGGCACTAACAGGCCGTCAGCGACAACATAGACCCGGTTTCCGTTGTAAAGAGCATCAGGTGGGACAACGATGACATTCTGAAGCGCTGGCATGTCGACCAGAATGTCAAGTGTAGATCCGAGGGCGGGCAATTGAATTGAAGTAGTTCGAAAGAAGGCGTCGATGCCGGCCTGACCCTGTTCGATGAGGGAGGTCAATCGATGCAGTACCAGATTGATTCGTTGATTTTCATAGATGGCCTGGGCCAGGACTTGCTGATTGCCTTTGATGGCTTGCTGCATTGCAGACGCATGCGAGAATGGGACTTGTGCCCGGACTTCAAGGTCGGATTGATTGTAGATATTCAGAAGTTTTCCGCCGCGTGCTACGCGATCTCCTGCCGTGACCATGACTTCGGCAATCCTGCCATCAAAGGGAGCCTTGATACTGGCATGTTCGAGATTCCTTGTGGCCCTTCCAAGAGCGGCTTTTGCCTTGTTCAGCCGTGCTTGAAGTTGTTTCTGGCGAATCGGAAAATCGCTGATTGCCAGTTCCCGCTGGATGATTGCCAGTTGCTGGCGTGCTTCGTTTTGCAAAGCCTCATCAAGTGTAGCCTGACTACCCGCATTGTTTTGCAAAAGCTGTTTGGCACGTTCGACGGAATTGTGGGTCAGCTTGAGTAGATTCTTTTCCGTTTCCAGAGCGTGCTTGTCAGCAGTATGCCGAATACGGTCGCTTGAGATAAGTGCTTCGATTTCGCGCAGTTCGGCTTGCCGCTGCTGAATATCAAGTTCGATGTCCCGACGGTCAAGTGAAATCAGCAAGTCCCCATCTTTTACTCTTTCACCTTCAAGGATAGCAACCATTTCTACATCGGCTTCAATGGCGGCACTTAACGATGCGAAATTGGGCGTTTCTACTGCGCCAAACAGGCGGATGGTAGGAACTTCGCTCTTGATTTCGGCTGTTTGCACGAAAACGAACTGCTCGGGGGCCTTTCGCATGAGCTGTGGTGATTCTGCCTGATTCTTGGTGATGAACTGAAATCCGGCAAACCCCACTGCCAAGAAGACAAGGGGAAATAGAAATTTAACAAATTTCTTCATGTATTGTCGTGCTCAGTCTTGAGTCAAGGACGGTATATGAATTTTACTGATCGGGTGACTGATAATCTCTGGCGTGAGTTTGCCGAGTCCAGAAAATCAATGCAGGTAAATTTTCACTATTTTTTCGATTGCAGATGAGGGCATTGTATCCGATTGGAACAAAACCCATTGCTGCAACGGAATTCGATTCTGATTATCGAAATCAGTCAGCTTCAAGCCAGCCCTCTGTGGACGTGTAGCCCAAATGGTGCGATAGCGATATTCTTTTCCGGATGGAGATAGCGACCATCAACCAGTCCCCGTTTCTTCCCTGAGGCTGCTGGGTAGACATGCTTCCCCACATCGTCACCACCGATCCGATGCCGGTACCGAGAATCCGGGGATGGAGGTATCTGGTCGACGCTGACAGGCCAGCCGACAACCCCGGTCTGATGGATCTCTACATTGAACAGGCGGTATCGCTGTAATCGTAAGATTCCTTGTAAAAGCGTTCTCATTTAACCCAAGTACATAGCAAATATATTTTGTAACTACTCGCCCCCCTTGATTCTACTGCATAAGCGGACATCATTTTCTGCTTGACAAAAGGATGTTCTTTGCCTATGGTATCGGCA
>VXPI01000163.1:2780-11052 GCA_009839585.1 Gammaproteobacteria bacterium | reverse complement strand
GACTCAAGCGGCATGTATCCAAGATTTGTAAAGAAGAGAATCGAGAGAGCCCTATCAGACACACGTGTAGTTTTGCTATCGGGTCCCCGACAGTCTGGTAAAACGACACTTGCATTAGATATTTCCACAGGTACAAGGCAATATTTGACAATGGATAATGATATCACTCGTCGTTTAGCCATAGAGGATCCCATTGGGCTAATAAGGGGTTTGAACCGAGTGACCATTGATGAAATTCAAAAAGCACCTGCTCTATTATCTGCCATCAAGCAATCCGTTGACTTTGATCCTGTACCCGGGAAATTTCTGTTGACTGGCTCAACCAACTTTATGGCTACGCCAGATTTGCCTGATTCACTTGCCGGGCGAATCGAAATCATTCCCATACTTCCGATATCGCAGGCAGAGATTATCGGCAAGCCATCCACATTTATTGATGATGCATTTGCAGGACAGGTGCCTCAGGCGAAACACGTAATGTTTGGAGATGAATTGATCGAAACGGTACTTTCAGGCGGATATCCAGAGCCCCTTGGCCGCAAAGAGTGGGTCCGCAAGCAAGATTGGTACAGCAACTATTTGGATTCGTTAATTGAGCGTGACCTTAGGGATTTAGGGCGCCTTGACCAGGTGTCAATCATGCCTAAGCTTATTTCTGTTTTGGCAGAGTATTCGGGACAACTGGTCAATTATTCCAATGTCGGCAAAGCCATTGGCCTGAATCATGTGAGCGCAAAAAAATACATTCAGGTTCTTGAGAGACTGTATTTGGTTAAGCTTTTGCATCCGTGGTTCAAGAATAGGTTGAAAAGGCAAATCAAGTCTCCCAAATTACAGTTTCTTGATTCCGGTCTTCTTGCCACAATACGAAAGGCCTCTTTGCACAATATCCAGAAGGATAAATCTTCTTTTGGGCCGATTCTGGAGACGTTCGTATACAGTGAAATCATGAAGATATCGACTTGGAGTGAGCAGCGGTGCTCGTTCTATCATTACAGGGACAAGGATAGGAATGAAGTTGATTTCGTAATTGAAAACCAAAATGGGGAAATTGTTGGAATTGAGGTGAAGTCGTCAGCCACTGTTTCTCCAAAAGATTTTTCTGGGTTGAAAAAGCTTCGAGAAGCATGCGGTGATAAATTTATGCAAGGTTTAATATTGTTTGATCATGATCAGGGCACTCCTATTCCATACAAGGAAAGCTTTTACGCTGTTCCTATCTCCGTTTTGTGGAATACATCACCAGTTTCATGAATGGGAACTATTCAATGCGTATTGATCAGGTATTGATTAATCTGAAGAATCGCATCGTGCTCCAGCTACTGTACAAGCTACATATCAGATTTACCAATCCAGGCTTGGTTCTGTGTGCCGCCAGATTAGGATATATACTACCAATGTGACTCTTCAACCACTTTATCACACCACACACACCGCCATTACCAACCCGACAAAATGACTCTTGCAGAACTTCATGACCAGTGGGAATTCTGGGTTGATCGGGGTGGCACCTTCACTGACATTGTTGCACTGAAGCCAGATGGAGGGATGCTCACTCACAAGCTTTTATCCGAAAGCCCGGGGTACCGCGATGCGGCGATCCAGGGTATTCGGGATATGCTGAAAATTCCGGCCGGGGACAACCTGCCTATTGAGAAAATTGCTGCCGTAAAAATGGGTACAACAGTCGCGACCAATGCCCTGCTGGAAAGAACCGGAGAACCGACATTGCTGGTGACCACGCGCGGCTTTAGAGACCAGCTCAGGATTGGCTACCAAACCCGCCCCGATCTGTTTGCACTCGATATCCAGCTACCCGAAATGCTGTACTGCGATGTTCTGGAAGTAGATGAACGTCTTGATGCACATGGGAATGTCATCAAGTCCCTGGATGATCAGGCAGCCCGTCTGGGACTGGAACGATACTATGACGAGGGCATTCGTTCGGTGGCAATCGTGCTTCTGCATGGTTATCGATATACGATGCATGAGGATTCGCTCAAGACCATCGCCGAGGCGATTGGATACTCACAAGTCTCGGTCAGTAACCAGCTTAGTCCACTAATGAAATATGTACCGCGTGGCGATACAACCGTTGTCGATGCATACCTTTCACCGGTTATTCGCAAATATGTGACGCAAGTCGCTGCCCAGTTGGGCGGGACTGGCACTGTAACCGGTAAGCTCAAGTTGATGCGTTCGAATGGCGGTCTTGCGGATGCCCGCTTTTTTTACGGAAAGGATGCAATTCTGTCGGGCCCGGCCGGAGGTGTAGTTGGCATGGCCCGGGTCAGTGAGGCAGCCGGATTCAATGAGGTGATTGGATTCGATATGGGGGGAACCTCAACCGATGTCAGTCACTATAACGGTGAGTTTGAAAAATCCTACGAAACCGAGGTTGCAGGTGTCAGGCTCAGATCCCCAATGATGATGATTCATACCGTTGCAGCCGGGGGCGGGTCTATCCTGCATTTTGACGGTGCCCGCTACCGGGTAGGCCCGGATTCAGCAGGTGCCAGTCCCGGGCCGGTCTGCTACCGAAACAATGGACCGTTGACCATCACGGACTGCAATGTAATGACCGGCAAGCTACAGCCAGACATGTTTCCATGCGTATTCGGCGAGACGGGTGACCAGCCGATTGATACGGATCAGGTGCGCATGAAATTTGCTGAACTTGCCGAAACAATCCGGCAGCAAACCGGTGATGCCCGACTACCCGAAGAAGTTGCTTCAGGATTTCTCGCGGTCGCTGTGGGCAACATGAGCAATGCCATCAAGAAAATCTCGGTGCAACGAGGCTACGATGTCACCCGCTACATGCTCTGTTGTTGTGGTGGAGCCGGCGGTCAGCATGCCTGTATGGTTGCCGATGCACTGGGCATGAACAAAATTCTGGCGCATGAATTTTCAGGCATCTTGTCTGCCTATGGCATGGGGCTTGCCGACACGGTCGTAGACCGTCAGCAAGCTATTGAGATAGTACTGACAAAACAGCTTGTGCAGGACCTCGAAGGCATAACCGATGCTCTCCAGGCCGAATGTGATGAATCGCTTGCCAGGCAAATTTCTCAAACCCACATGCAGGACATTATCTACAGAAACCTGCTACATGTGCGTTATGAAGGATCCGATACCTCTTTCCCCGTTCTGCTCTCATCGGTTGATCAGATACAGAGTCAGTTTGAGGAGGTTCATCGGATGCGTTTCGGATTTATCTCTCCGGATAAAAAGATGATTGTCGAATCGATTCAGGTCGAAGCAATGAACAGGGCCCGTTCGGCTATAGCCAACCCAAACAGGGCACAATCACCTGCACAGTCACAAGCAGCAAAACCCATTGCCGAAAGATCCTGTTATATGGATGGCGAGTGGCATCAAACACCGTTTTTTGAGCGTGAATCCCTGTTTCCGGGATGTCAGATTCGGGGGCCATCAGTGATTCTTGATTCAACCGGGACGTTAGCTGTCGAGCCCGGATGGCAGGCTACTCTTGATGAGGCCGCAAATCTCCTGATTGAACGTTACGTCCCGCGCAGGGAATCGGTCGCAATTGGTACTGATGTAGACCCGGTTATGCTTGAAGTGTTCAATAATCTGTTCATGTCAATCGCCGAGCAGATGGGTTCGGTACTTGAGAACACCGCGGTTTCAGTCAATATCAAGGAGCGACTGGACTTCTCCTGTGCAATCTTCGACCCTGAGGGTGCACTGGTAGCGAATGCTCCCCACATGCCGGTCCATTTGGGATCAATGTCAGAGAGCATCAAGACCGTGATTCGTGAGCGATCCGGCCGGATGCAGCCGGGTGATGCCTACATCTTGAATGCGCCATACAACGGGGGTACGCATTTGCCCGATGTTACGATTATTCGTCCGGTATTTTCCGAACAAGGGGGATTGCTCTTCTTTACCGCATCGCGTGGACATCATGCAGACATCGGGGGTAAATCCCCGGGCTCTGCGCCTGCAGACTCAACCCATATCGAAGAAGAAGGGGTGGTCATCGACAATGAAAAGCTGGTCGAGAATGGGCAGTTTTTGGAGCAGTCAATACGTGACCTTCTGGTTAGCGGCCGCTGGCCTGCCCGCAATCCGGACATGAATATTGCAGACTTCAAGGCGCAGCTTGCAGCCTGCGAAAAGGGAGCGCAGGAGTTGCTGGGCATGATTGACTGGTATGGAGTAGAGACCGTCCATGCCTACATGAAACATGTTCAGGACAATGCTGAAGAATCGGTGCGCAGAGTGCTGGATGTACTGAATGATGGACAATTCACCTATTGCATGGATGATGGACATCAGATTTCTGTCAGGATTACCGTTGATCACGAGGCCCGCAGGGCAGTGATTGACTTCACGGGAACAAGCGATCAACATCCGGGAAACTTCAATGCTCCTACGGCAGTGGTTCGTGCGGCGGTGCTGTATGTTTTTCGATGCCTGGTCAATGACCAGATTCCGCTCAATGAAGGTTGTCTAAAACCTCTTGAGATCATTATTCCTGAGGATTCAATGATCAGCCCCAGGCATCCCGCTGCGGTCATTGCAGGCAATGTAGAGACTTCCCAATACCTTGTCGATACCCTGTTCGGCGCACTGGGCACAGTTGCCGCAGCCCAGGGAACCATGAATAACTTCATCTGGGGTAATGATCGGATGCAGTATTATGAAACGATCTGCGGGGGCTCTGGTGCAGGTGCACATCATCACGGTACGCATGCAGTGCATACTCACATGACCAATTCACGTCTTACCGATCCAGAGGTTCTTGAATGGCGATTTCCGGTGCGTGTAGAATCATTTGAGATTCGCAAGGGTTCGGGTGGACGAGGACGTTTTAACGGCGGTGATGGCGTGATACGTAAAATCCGTTTCGGTGAGGCGGTATCCGCGAATATCATTTCGGGGCATCGTAAGATCCCTCCCTATGGGCTTGAAGGCGGGGAATCTGCACAAGTCGGTTTCAATCGTGTTGAGCATGCAGATTCCCGGATAACCGAATTGGCTGGCAGTGACTCGATTGATCTTGAATCGGGTGATGTCTTCGTGATCGAAACCCCTGGAGGCGGGGGATTTGGAACACCATCGTCGTAACGGTTGCCGAGGCGAACGAGTCCGGGCTTTTGTTTCTGCTCCAGAATGGATAGTGGTATGACTTTTTCCGAAATCAAGAAAAAAGCACAGGGAATCACCTTCCTTTTGCTTGCACCCTGGTTGTTGTTAAACCCCGCATCTGCCGACCCGGATTACCGGATCGTAAAAATTGCCACCACAACAAGCACCGAAAATTCCGGCCTTACACGATATCTGTTGCCCGAAGTCGAAAAAGATACCGGATTCCAGTATCAGACCATAGCAGCAGGGACCGGTAAGGCATTACAGATTGGCAGGGCCGGGGATGTCGATGTGGTAATGGTTCATGCGAAGAGTTCAGAACTCGAATTCGTGAAACAGGGCTATGGTGTTGATCGAACGGAGTTCATGTACAACGATTTCGTGATTGTAGGACCCTCAAGAGCCGAAGGTGGCATTGATTTCAGCGGGATGTCTTCTGTTGTCGAGATATTCCAGAATATCCAGGATAATCAGGTTTTGTTTGTTTCCCGTGGCGATGATTCCGGTACTCACAAGAAGGAATTGCAAATCTGGGCGATGGCAGGCACTCTTCCGGATGGAATCTGGTATCGGGAAGTGGGACAGGGTATGGGCAAGACCCTGCAAATAGCCGGGGAACTTGGTGCTTATACCCTTACCGATCGGGGTACCTGGTTATTCACGCAAGAACGCTCTTCGCTTGAGATCGTGTTTGAAGGAGATCCGGAACTGTTCAATCAGTACAGTGTCATGGCGGTCAATCCGGATCGCCATGATATCAACTATCCGGGTGCGAAAGCATTGATTGCTTGGCTATCGGGGGACAAGGGGCAACGCATGATTAATGAATTCAGGATTGATGGAGAGCAGTTATTCAATGCCAATGCCAGGGCCGGGAACTAGTCCGGCGTTTCCGGTTGCAGCCTCGGATTCTGGTGATCGAGTGACTCCTCGTCAATATTGTCCAGCTCCAGAGTCTGCTCAAGCTGTTCCCGGGAATGCAGAGCGACCGAAATCAGTTCTTTTTCCTCATCACGGTTATCGACCTGCCGCATGAGTTTCTGAATATCCCGTTCCACGTAGGCATTGGCCATATTGTCTATGTGTTCTTTCGAGAACCCGAGATGTTTCAGGATTTGCTTGCCCATCTCGACCGAGGAATAAAAAGTGTCCCGGGTTACCTCCTTGACATTCATGCTGTATAAGTCAATGGCATGATCCCGATCATTGGCTCTTGCAATGATTCGCAAATCCGGGTACGCATTCTGAATCAATTCGACAGCCTGGTTGGTCGATGCAGCATTGTTCATGGTCAGAATGATCATATCCGCCTGACCGGCGTTCACGGCCTTTAGTACATCATGCTTGAACAGGTCTCCATAATAGGTCTTGTATCCAAATCGTCGAACTCGCTCAATATGGTCAGGATCGTTTTCGATCACGATCGGCTCAATACCGTTGACATGCAGCATACGACCGATAATCTGGCCGACTCGCCCGAAGCCGACCAGAATCACGCGGCTCTCATGGTCAATCTCGTCCATTTCCAGGTTCTGTTCCGCGGTCTTTCGAAAACGGGGCTCGATTAGCCTGTCGTTTAATACCACAAGTAGTGGTGTCATCATCATTGTCAGAGTCACTATCAGAATCAGCTTGGAAGATAAATCGGGTTCCAGCGCACCCGAGGTTGCCGCAAATGCAAACAGTACAAAGGCGAACTCGCCGCCTTGCGAAAACAGGAACGAAAACAAGGGGCGTTCGCTGACATCCAGCTTTGTCAAAATGGCAAGTACATAAAGCACGGCTGTCTTGATGATCAATATCCCAAATGCGGCAGTTACGATCAGTACTGTATCATCGAACAATAGCCCGAAATTCATGTTCATTCCGACCGATATAAAAAACAACCCGAGTAGCAGTCCCTTGAACGGCTGAATATCGGATTTCAGGGCATGCCGGTATTCCGAGTCAGCCAGAATGACACCCGCCAGAAATGCGCCCAATGCCAGTGAGAGGCCCAATTCATGCATGATTGTAGAGAGCCCCAGTATCAGAAGGAGTGCCAGTGCGGTGAATATTTCAGGCAGGCGTGTAGAGGCCACGAACCGAAAGATGTGGGACAAGGCATAATGGCTGATCAGAAATATGCCGATGGAAGCTCCAATCACGGTCAGGCCCACCACCGTAGGGTCGGTGGATTCCTGTGATTCAACCTGATTGCCTGACAGGAAGGGGATTAATGCCAGGATCGGGACTACCATTAGATCCTGAAACAGCAAGACCGGAAAACCGGTCTGTCCGATTGGGCGTTTGAGAAGATTTCTTTCATTGATAATCTGCAATGACATGGCGGTTGATGACAATGCCAGAGCCAGACCGGTGATCACGGCAATTTGCCAGCTGATTCCCAGTAGCATAATGGCACTGCCGATCAAGATGGTGCTTAGTCCCATCTGAAAACCACCAAAGTAGGCGATAGGTTTTCTCATCGCCAACAGTCTGCGAGGCTCGAGTTCCAGTCCGATAATGAACAGCAACAGCATGATGCCAAGCTCGGAAAGCTCGAGGACATCGTGGGTATTGTCTATGAATCCGAGACCCCAGGGACCAATCAGCATCCCGGCAAAAAGATAGCCAAGCACGGACCCGAGGCCGAGTCGGGCAAATATAGAAACTAGCACAACGGCCGAACCGAGGTAGACAAGGACATTGAGTATGAGGCCGCCGGTATCCATTTTCGAAGATGCTGCCCTGGACTGAAAAGATATAAAAAGGGTTTCTAAAGTTGCTTTGATGTGGGCATATTATAGAGCCGAATCGCTCAACCCGAATCGCTCAACTGTTCGTTCAACTTGCAGAATGATGTTTCCTGTGCCATGCTATGAACCTGTATTTGGAAAATCATGAGGCATCACATGCGATTGATCATTAACGCCGTTCTCTTGAGTTTGTTCCTTTCGACAGGGTCCCTGGCAGATCAGAATGATCATCAGCTGGATGATTTATTTGATCGTTTACAGACCACCCAGGATGCCAGTGAAGCCCAGATCATCATCCAGAAAATCTGGTTCATCTGGTATCAGCATGAAAATCAGGAAATTGAGTACCTTATGGAGCAAGGCGAGGTCAGCATGCGACGTTCCGATTATGGGGATGCCGTTAGCATATACACTCG
>VXPI01000163.1:0-2770 GCA_009839585.1 Gammaproteobacteria bacterium | reverse complement strand
TGCAACGATTTACTACTTGATGGGGGAATACGACCTCTCTACCCAGGATGTCGAGAAAACCCTGGCGCTGGAACCTCGCCATTTTGGTGCCTTGTCGGGACAGGGGCTGATCTATTTGAGACAGGAAAAACCGGCACGGGCAGTTGAATACTTCAGGCAGGCACTGGATGTGAATCCGCACATGCACAATATCCGGCACAATCTCGAATCCTTGGAAAAGGATGACGTTGTCTGACTTTGGCTGCTCAAGGAAGAATCGTTCCGAAAAACCTACCGGCAGGTGGAAGTTGAGCATGCAGGTGCCCGAGAACACATCGCCGGCAATTCACGTGCTTGACCGGATATCACCATCAAGCCGGGCAGGACGGTTGCCGACAGCAATTTTTGGATGAACAGGCCAGTACAAGCAAGCGAGTGCACTCAGCTGATCAATAGCCGGACATTTCTGTATGGCAGAGAAAAAATCATGCAGCCAGTCAATCCCTGAAAAATTCAGGGTTGGTCACAACATTATGGGTTCCCTCTGCCAGTCTGCATTATTTTCCGGTGCACAAATCAATGTTCTGATGTGTTATTCGAAGCGAAAATCGGGTATCCTCACCACCTTCAAAATTTCCAGCAAAAAAAATCCAGACCATGCGATCAATCAACGAGTTACGTGAGAATATCGAATCCATACGCCAGCGTGTTCAGACGTTGAGGGGGTATCTTTGACTTCGATGCCAAGAAGGACCGTCTGGAGGAAATTAACCTGATACTTGAAAATCCGGATATCTGGAACGATCTGGAACGCTCACAGGCACTGGGCCGAGAGCGTTCGGCCCTGGAACAGGAAGTTACCACCATCCAGCAGCTGACTGTGGATGGTGATGAAACGCTTGAGCTTCTTCAGCTGGCAGTTGACGAAGAGGACGCTGATACACTCACTGAGATTGATACAGTTATCGATGACATGGAAAAGCGTCTCGGTGAAATGGAATTTCGCCGTATGTTTGATGGTGAGGCTGATGATTCCAATGCCTTTCTGGATATCCAGTCCGGATCGGGCGGTACCGAGGCACAGGATTGGGCTCAGATGCTGCTAAGGATGTATTCGCGTTGGGTCGAAGACCAGGGGCTTGGACTTGAACTCATTGAACGATCAAGCGGAGAGGTGGCTGGCATCAAAAGCGCTACCATTAAAGTTACCGGCCCTTTCGCCTACGGCTATCTGCGCACCGAAACCGGTGTGCATCGATTAGTTAGGAAGAGCCCTTTTGATTCCGGGAACCGGCGTCATACCTCATTCGCATCCGTTTATGTCTACCCTGAAGTCGACGACAGTTTTGAAGTTGAAATCAATCCGGCAGATTTACGGGTGGATACCTATCGCTCAAGCGGTGCAGGAGGGCAGCATGTCAACAAGACGGATTCGGCTGTGCGTTTGACTCACATGCCAACCGGAATTGTCGCGCAGTCCCAGAATGACCGTTCCCAGCATCGAAATAAAGAAGAAGCAATGACCATGCTGAAGGCAAAACTGTACGAACTTGAACTAGCCAGACGCAGACAGGAAAAGCAATCCAGAGAGGACAGTAAATCCGATATCGGCTGGGGGAGCCAGATCCGCTCCTACGTTCTTGACCAGTCCAGAATCAAGGATCTGAGGACTGGAGTTGAAACCGGCAATACACAGGCTGTCCTGGACGGTTCATTAAATGAGTTCATTGAAGCGAGTCTCAAATCCGGACTGTAAGTCAGAATCAGGCATCCCAGCACCATACCATGAGCGAAGAATTCGACCAAATCGTGCAAAGAAGAAATAAGCTTTCCATGATCAGGGAAAGCGGTAATCCCTTTCCCAATGATTTCAGGCGAACTGCGTTTGCCGGAGATCTCCAGAGCCAGTATGCGGACACAGGATTTTCAGAAGACCAGGATCCGGTACGCGTCAGGGTTTCAGGGCGTTTGATGAGTCGGCGTCTGATGGGCAAGGCCAGTTTTACACACATTCAGGACACCACCGGGCAAATCCAGCTGTTTCTGCAGAAAAACCAGCTTGGTGAAGCAGGATATGAACAGTTCAGGAACTACGATATCGGCGATATCGTGGGTGCCGAGGGGGAATTGTTCCGAACAAGAACCGGAGAACTGTCGGTGCGGGTCGAGCAGATTCGCCTGCTGACCAAGGCGCTACGACCCCTGCCCGAGAAATTCCATGGATTGACCGATCCGGAAACTCGCTATCGACAGCGTTATCTTGATCTGATCATGAACGAGGGCACAAGGTCGGTATTTCACACACGCGCCGCAATTATTCAGCATATCCGGGAGTTCATGATATCGCATCGATATCTGGAAGTTGAAACCCCAATGATGCACCCGATTCCGGGTGGGGCGGTTGCCCGGCCCTTCATCACCCATCATAATGCGCTGGATATGGACCTGTATCTTCGCGTCGCGCCAGAGTTGTACCTTAAAAAGCTGGTTGTTGGCGGCTTTGAACGAGTATTCGAAATCAACCGCAACTTTCGCAATGAAGGCATGAGTACCCGACACAATCCAGAATTCACGATGATGGAGTTCTATTGTGCCTTTGCGGACTACAACGATTTTATTGCCTTGACCCAAGAGCTGGTAAAAAGCCTTTGCGAAAGTGTGGTTGGCAGTGAGCAGTTGACCTACCAGGGTCAGGAGATCGATTTTTCAGGCAGCTTCGAACGCTATGACATGATCGAATCGATCCTGAAATTCAACCCGGACATATCCCACAACATGCTTCATAATGAAC
>VXPI01000118.1 GCA_009839585.1 Gammaproteobacteria bacterium | reverse complement strand
GTTTAGGCATCATTGGGAACCGGTGCGGGAAACAGGGCTGCCTTTGTAAATCTCCCTGCATTGAAAAAAATTGTGGTTGTAAATTCATTTTTCTTTGTATAAACTTCGCGCTATGCATTACAGTACAGTATTAAATCTCTCCAACAAGGTCGCTTCCAGCGAACGCCTGCTACTTCTACTGCGCCTAGTGGCGCAGTAATCTCCTATCACATCTCTATCTGTCTTTTTTGGTTGGTCATAAGCCAATCGGAAACCACTTGCAATTGCCTATTGTTTGGGTAACAAAATGAAAGAAAAACTTGTAATTTTTGATACTACCTTGCGTGATGGAGAACAGAGTCCTGGGGCTTCCATGACACAAGAGGAAAAAATACGAATAGCCCGTCAACTTGAAAAAATGAAGGTGGACGTCATTGAAGCCGGGTTTCCTGCAGCCAGTCCGGGAGACTTTGCATCCGTCAATGCCATAGCCGGGCTTATCAAAAACAGTGTTGTCTGTGGTCTGGCACGAGCAAACCCAGACGATGTCAGAAAGGCAGGCGAAGCTCTGAAGAAGTCTGATGCCTCAAGAATTCATACTTTCATTGCGACCTCGCCTATCCATATGAAAAGCAAGCTTCGCATGTCCGGTGACCAGGTTGTAGAACATGCTGTGGCAGCTGTAACCCAGGCACGACAATATACCGATAATGTCGAATTCTCGCCTGAAGATGCAGGACGATCAGAATTTGACTTCCTATGCCATATTATCGAGAAGGTCATCAATGCAGGCGCAACCACAATCAACATCCCCGATACAGTCGGATATAACCTGCCCGGACAGTTCGGTGGCTTGATTCAAAGGCTGATCGAAGCTATTCCGAATTCAGACAAGGTCGTATTCTCGGTTCATTGTCATAATGATCTGGGATTGGCAGTAGCCAATTCCTTGTCCGCTGTCATGGCTGGTGCCCGACAGGTCGAATGCACGGTAAACGGTTTGGGTGAGCGGGCTGGCAATGCCTCCCTGGAAGAAATTGTGATGGCTGTCCGGACCCGGCAGGATGAATTTAACTGCGATACCGGTATCGATACCACACAGATTGTCCCTGCGAGTCGACTGGTTTCAAATATCACGGGATTCCCTGTGCAACCCAACAAGGCGATCGTTGGTGCAAATGCATTCGCGCACGAGGCCGGTATTCACCAGGATGGGGTTATAAAGGCCCGGGAAACCTACGAAATCATGTCTGCGGAAGATGTCGGCTGGGGTTCAAACCGAATGGTTCTTGGAAAACACTCGGGGCGTCATGCATTTGTCGACAGGCTTAAGGACCTGGGATTCGAATTTTCAAGTGATGATGAAATGAATGATGCGTTTCGTCGTTTCAAGAAAATGGCGGATAGCAAGCATGAAATATTCGACGATGACCTTCAGGCTCTGGTAACGGAAACAGGAAATCGTGCGGAAAACGATCACTTCACCCTGAAACATCTCAAAACGAGTTCTGAGACCGGTATTGCACCCTCGTCAAGAGTGGTGATCGAGATCGACGATAAGGAAGTTGCTTCGGAGCAATCGGGTAATGGGGCTGTTGATGCGACCTTCAAGGCAATTGAAGAGGTGTTGAATACCGACAGCACGCTTCAGCTGTTTTCGGTGAATAGCGTAACCGGCGGAAGCGATGCTCAGGGAGAGGTCAGTGTTCGCCTTGAAAAAAATGGCGAGATTTATAATGGTCACGGTACAGACCTTGACATTGTAGTTGCGTCAGCCAGAGCCTATATTAACGCTGCAAACAAAATCTACGGTCAGGAAACACGAATCCATCCTCAACGAGTCTCCGGAATATGAAATGACAGCCCTTGATCAGCGTCGTGCCCGAATACTGGGCCAGATGGGGATAACGGTCTGGAAATCACGCCTGGATTCAGATGATGCGCCAACCGGGGAAAGCCGGCCTGAAGACAGCAAGACCGGCATCTTTGATGAGCCAGAAACTGTCAAGACTGTTGACTCTGGGCAGTTCGAAAATCTTGAAGAGGTCGCTTCTGTAGTGCGTGGGTGCCAACGATGTCCACTGTCGAGAGAAAGGAAGAATGCCGTACCTGGAACGGGTAATCCTGCAGCTGACTGGATGTTCATTGGAGAAGCTCCGGGGCGAGATGAGGACTTGCAGGGATTGCCTTTTGTGGGCCGTTCGGGTCAGTTACTGACATCCATGATCGCCGCTTTGGGATTATCCCGTGATCAGGTGTTTATAGCGAATGCCATAAAGTGTCGCCCACCGGATAATCGTGATCCGGCAGAGCATGAGGTTGAACAGTGTACACCTTATCTAAAGGCACAGATTGCCATGGTTCAACCTCGTGTCATTGTTGCGCTTGGCAGGATTAGTGCTCGATTACTACTTGATGCCCACGAAAAAACACCGATGTCTCTATTACGTGGGGCTGTACATACATACGAAAAGACAGGGATACCGCTGATCGTTACTTACCATCCTGCATATCTGCTTAGAAGCCCCGACCAAAAGCGAATCGCATGGCAAGACTTGTTGCTGGCCAGGTCTCAAATGAACTAGGGAAGTGCCGAGAGAAACCTCGATAATCACTTTTTTCTACTTTTTTCTGATAATCAGTCTTTGCCCTGTGGCTACTTCGGACGAATGGTTCATGTCATTCATTTCCCGAAGCTGTTGCAAGGGAATCCCGAAGAGATTGGCGATTCGTTTCAGGTCATCGTTTTTCCTTACGTTGTAGATACCGTCACCAACCCTGAATACAGGTTCCTCTGTTTTTCTGCGGGCAACCAGCGATTCCGCAGTGTTTGATTGCATTTCTGCATTCGCTACACCGCTTTTTCCCGAGGTTTCTTCCTCTTTCGGACCGATAGCAAGATCTTCTTTATCAATTCTGGTTATTGGGATTCGTAGTGTCTGATCAGGGTATATCGTGTCAGACTTAAGGTTGTTCAATCGCTTGAGTATTCGGGTTTTGGTGTTGTATCGGGCGGCAATGGCATCCAGATACTCTCCTTTCCGTACGCGGTGAATATCCCATGTCAGCTTGTTCCATAGTGCTTTTTTTGCCAGTATGTCCACCAGCGTCACGGCCACTTCAGCAGGAACCACGATTTGATGTGGACCGGCTGGGGGAGTTATGCCCTTCAAATACCCAGGATTTAGTTCCTTGAGAACGCGAGGCTTGAGTGAGAGTAACGAGGACAGGAGAATCAAGTCAGTTTGCGATTTGGCGTCAATCACGGAAATGGTTGCTGTTTTGGGTATGGGGTGGAGATTGATTCCATACTTTTCAGGATTCGAGATGATATTGCGAATTGCCACAAGCTTTGGCAAATAAGCACGGGTTTCCCGTGGCAGTTTCAGATCGGAATATGTAGTCGGACGTTTTGTGCGCAAGTTTGCGTTTATAGCATTTCGCACACGACCGGATCCTGCGTTATAACTGGCCAGAGCCAGTTCCCAATCGTTATCGAACTCCTTCAACAGGAAAGTGAGGTAGTCCAGAGCTGCTTGGGTGGACTTTATCAAGTCCTTTCTCTCATCAACCCACCAGTCTTGTCGGAGACCGAATTTTGCTCCGGTTGAAGGAATGAACTGCCATAATCCGGCCGCTCTTGAAGTCGATACCGCAGTGGGCCTGAGCTCGCTTTCTATGATCGGAATAATCGCAAGATCATAAGGCAGGCCACGTTTCTCTATTTCCTCGACAATGTAGGGCAGATACCAGTAAGCGCGTTGCGATAACTGTTCAAAATATACCGGTTGACCACTGAACCTCGTCTCAAATCGTTCAATAAGTGTATCGCCGGGGTTGGAGTATTCAAGCTCGAATCTTCGCTGCAGGAAATGCCATAGATTCATGTCTCCGAGCCGATCTCCTTGAACTGTTCCGTTCATTTTCAGATTCAGGTAGGCCTTTTTTTGCGATGACGGATTTTCGGCAGTTGTAGAAGGAAGGGACTGACTGATATTTGAATCAGTGATCATCTGATCGCCTGATGCGCTCATCGACAGTCCAATGAGTAGCAGTAATGCCAGTGAAGATTTCCTCCAAAATACAGTCGAAACGATCATCGGATATATCATTTCAAGATGGTACATGATATAGGCCGTTGGCAGGTATTCAAGAGAAAAAACCGGAATACGTTTGGCGGCTGGAAAAACCTGAAATCAGATTACCGGAAGGGTAGAGTGAATCGTTACTGGAGGAGTATATTGCAATGAATGAAGCCAATGGTTTATTTCGAGGGCCAAGTTCGACTATATAATATACCGTTTTCAACCAGAAAGTAGTAATGAAAGATCCCATTAGAGTGTCAATAACCGGCGCGGCCGGTAATATTTCTTATGCACTGTTATTTCGTATCGCGGCAGGAGACATGCTCGGCAAAGACCAGCCTGTTGCGTTGCAGTTACTGGAGATTACACCCGCCATGCAAGCCCTTGAAGGCGTTGTCATGGAATTGGATGATTGTGCTTTCCCCCTGCTTTCTTCGGTCAATATTTCCGACGATCCCGGAGTTGCATTCCGTGACTCGAATATTGCGATGCTGGTCGGTTCAAAACCACGTGGGCCAGATATGCAGCGGTCTGATCTCATTAAGGACAATGGAGCCATATTCTCGGTACAGGGTAAAGCACTGAACGACAATGCGAGTCGTGATGTGAAAGTGATTGTTGTGGGCAATCCAGCAAATACCAATGCATTTATTGCGTCGAAAAACGCCCCGGACCTGAACCCGGCCAACTTCACAGCCATGATGCGTCTTGATCACAATCGTGCATTGTCACAATTGTCGGCAAAACTGAATCTGCATCATACCGAACTAGGCAAAATGACTGTATGGGGTAATCACTCAGCTACACAGTATCCGGATATTACAAATGTAGTGGCAAACGGAGCAGGGGTTTCCAGTCAGGTAGATCAGGATTGGCTCGTAAACGATTTTATACCGACCGTTCAGAATCGCGGGACGGCCATTATTCGAGCCCGGGGAGCATCTAGCGCTGCTTCAGCCGCCTCGGCTGCAATTGACCATATGCGTGACTGGGTATTGGGTACCCCCGAAGGTGATTGGGTCAGCATGGCAATTCCTTCTGATGGAAGCTACGGTATTCAGGAAGGCTTGATGTATTCATTTCCGGTAACCTGTTCCAATGGCAACTATCGCATTGTTCCAGGTCTCGATATCAGCGACTTCAGTCGCGAGCAGATGTCTGTAACCGAAGAGGAGCTGAAAACTGAAGTAGAAGCGGTCAGTCACTTGATATAGGGAGAAACACAAGTTTTCGTGATCGTAGTTCATCTCAATTCTTCCATGTTTGAGACGATTGGCTTTTACGGGTATTGCATGGCGTTGGCTTATGAAGATCAGCGTCATCATTCCGACTCATAATCGACGTCATTTGCTCGATAGAGCGATTTGTTCGGTTCTTGCCCAGACCTATTCTCCCTGTGAAATACTGGTTGTTGATGACGGCTCGACCGACGGTACGGAACGGCTAATCGTTACTGACTTTCCACAAGTCAACCTGATTCAGCAGGACAACTGTGGTGTCAGTACGGCCAGAAACAAGGGAATCACGCAATCTCGAGGTGACTGGCTGGCTTTTTTGGATTCGGATGATGAATGGCTGCCTGATAAGTTGAAAAGACAGGTTGAGACCTTGTCTCAAAATCCTGATGGCCAAATCATCCATACAGATGAAATCTGGATACGCAATGGAAAGCGCGTCAATCCGGGTAAGAAGCACCGAAAACCAGGTGGCTGGATATTCAGCAACTGCTTGCTGCTTTGTTGTGTATCGCCATCGTCGGTCGTAATCTCTCGGGCAGTCTTCGATGAGCTAGGCAACTTTGATGAATCGCTACCCGTCTGTGAGGATTATGATCTTTGGCTACGAATGTCGACTCGCTATCCGTTCTATCTTGTTGAAGAGCCTCAAATTATCAAGTATGGGGGACATCCTGATCAATTGTCGAGACAATACTGGGGCATGGACCGATTCAGGGTTCAGTCAATTATCAATCGTCTTCAGTCTGGGCAATTGGATTCAACCCAGACCCGAGAAGCGAAAAAGGTACTATTGGACAAATTGTCAATTCTGGTTCATGGCTTCAAGAAACGCGAAAACCATGCCCAGGCTGACTATTACCAGGAATTACAAACTCTCTGGGGCCATCCGTGAAGTTCATTATCAGTGCGTATCGTGCTGAAGCAGAGTCGTTGCTGAGTTTTTCTGAGTTTGCTTCTGACAGGTCGATTCGCGAATTTCAGGTTTTTCGATCAGGATATGCGGTTTTGGGTATTTCTGGTGAGGGAAAGAGGCAGGCTGAAAAGCTGACAGAATTATTGATTTCACGGTATGTTGTCGAACTGGGGATGGAATCCTCGCTTTGGGTCAACTTTGGAATTGCGGGTTCAGGTTCTCATATGCCTGGAAGTCTGGTTTATGCCAATCCGGTTATAGACATGGAAACCGGAAACCAGTGGCAATTGTTCCTTCGAGATACGGAAGATGTACCTGTTGCGACACTCAAGACAGTTACCCGGCCCTCCCGAGAGTATCAAGAGGGGGTGATTTATGATATGGAAGCGTCAGGTATGTTGAGTGTCTTGTCGAGACATTCGCTTATTCGACAGGCCCTTGTCCTGAAACTGATATCGGATGGGCCGGATCATCCATATCACCGTATAACGAAATCCGGTATTTTGAAACTGCTGAGCAATGGCGAACAGAAGCTTCACTCGATCATTCGTGCATTGTAGCAAGGTGAGTGATTTCCAATGAATGATGGAAGTCCCTATTTCATAAATAGAGCAGTCCGTGTCAGGTGCGAAGTCTTATGCGCCGTGAGTCTCATCCCCGAAGCTGGAATCACCCATTGGGTGAAACTTCCGAACCTTCAAAAACCACGTCATGCCGGGCGTTGAACGTATTTCCATGTCTTCTATTTTTGGATTAGGGGAAATATTTGCATTCGCCAGAATGCATTCAAATGTTTTATACTTCGGACAATCAGTCCTTCGTTCAGAAAAACCATGATTCAACGATACCTTGGGCGATTGCCATTATTACTGGCATTTCTTCTGATTTCCACCAGTCCTTATTCGCTCGCTTTTGACGAGGAAGAAGAGGCAAGAATTATCGAGAAGCTAAACCGGATATCCTCCGGGGAGATGACGATTGAGATGGTGGAGCCTTCTGAAGCAGAAGGAGTGTATATCGTAACCATGGGTTCAAGGGAGTACTACATTTACAGTCATGGTGACTATATCCTGGTGGGTGATCTCTATGACACGGTTAGACAGGTCGATGTTGGGCAGGAACGTGCCAACAAAACGATCGCGCAGGCCATCAGTGAAGTACCGGAATCCGAAATGATAATGATGGGCGAACCCCTCGAGAAACATGTAACGGTGTTTACCGATACCGATTGCTTCTATTGCCAGAAATTTCATGCAGAGGTCGAAGTTTTACAAAGCCAGGGAATCCAGGTTCGCTACCTCATGTTTCCACGCTCGGGCATCGGCACCGAGAGCTATTTTGAGGCGGTTTCCGTATGGTGCTCGGATGATCAAGCGGATGCAATGACCGTAGCAAAGGCAGGCGGCGTTGTAGAGCCGGCGGAGTGTGACAACCCGGTTGCCGATCAATATGAATTTGGCCAGCTGATTGGTATTCGGGGAACGCCAACCATCATTTTGCAAAATGGCAAAGTGATCAACGGGTATGCTCCGCCGGACGTACTGGTTGCGGAGTCCGGTTAACTTCGGGTTGACTGGGCTACGGGCTACTCTTCAACGATTGCCGATTCTGGTTTCTACGAATCGGCAACACCTTTCTCAGACACAGACTCCGATTGAGACGATGGCGCTGATCCCTTGAAACGGCTGATTTTGTCATCGACGAACTCAATGAAAAGGGTACGGCGAATGATGTTGCCGGTTTTTCCATCCCTGAAAAAATAATAGTAGTCCCAGCGATCACGGTTAAAGGGGTCCGTGATCAAGGGATCTCCCAAGATATCAGCAACCTCATCCTTGGTCATGCCTAGGCTTATCGAGGCGATCATCTCGTCGGTCAATTCATTTCCCTGTTGAATATCTGGTCGATACAGGCACCCTGAAGCCATCATGGTCAGGGCAATGGTAAATAGGCAGAATTTATGCTTGAACTTAATCATTACAACTATTATCAAAGATATTTGACCATTGCGATCTCATCGCAGTTATTGAATTTTCGGCAGTGGACACAGGCATTCCAGACCTTCTCGGGCAATTTTGCCATATCAACCACCTTGAATTCCAAGTCCTGAAAAAATCCAACGACGTAGGTAAGCGCCATCAATCTAGCCAAGCCCAAGTCAATCGCTTCTCTTTCCAATTGTTGAACCAGGCGTTTGCCTAGACCATGATCCTGATAGTCAGGGTGAACCGCAAGGCTGCGAATTTCAGCAAGTTCATGATTATAAATCATCAGTGAGGCACAGGCGGCAAAGTGACCATTTTCGCGAATAATCCGGAAATTTCTCAAGGAGTGATAAATATCAGTGTTTGAACGTGGCAGAAGAATGCCGGCCTCTGAATACATCGCGAGAAGTTTCGAAATATCAGGAACATCTTCAAGCGCAGCTTCCTGAATCGTCAGATCAGAATATACGTTCATAGCGAGCCTGCCGAAGTTAGTAATTGTCTGGCATGCGTTAGGGTCTGGGATGTAACTTTTTCTCCGCTGATCATTCTGGCAATCTCTGCTATTCGTTCCTCATCGGATAATTTGCGGATCATGGTTTCGATGCCGTCGTCTATGCTCTTGGTAACATTGAATTGATGATTTCCATGAATGGCTACTTGAGTCAGATGTGTAATACAGATGACCTGTCCCCTTTCACCCAGTTCCCGGAGTTTCTGTCCTATGGTATTCGCCACCTCACCGCCGATTCCAGTATCGACTTCATCAAAAATCATGGTCGGTGCACGAGATTCCCGGGCCAGGACAACCTGGATGGCAAGCGATATTCTGGATAGTTCCCCTCCGGAGATTGTCTTGTTCAGCGGTTGAGCGGGTATTCCCGGATTGCCGGAAGCCCGGAATTCGACCGATTCGTTACCATGGCGCATAATCCCATCCCCATCTTCAGGTATCAGGTGAATCTCGAAACTTCCCCCCTTCATTCCAAGACCATGAATTATAGTGGAAATATCCTGCTGGAGCTGAGTTGCGACCTTGCGTCGATTCGTTGAAATGGTCGCACACAAATCGAAATACCGTACACTCGCCTGTTCCAGCTGTTCCGTTAATTCCGCGATTTCAGTTTCAGGGTCGGCAAGACTATCCAGTTCTGTTTGTATCTTCTGCATGTGTTCTGCCAGTTGCTCAGGTTGAATCCTGTGCTTACGGGCCAACGAGTGGTACTCGGAGAGTCTGTCTTCAATGTACTGCAGGGATTCTGCATCGAGTTCATTGTCATTGATGATTGGTTCAAGTTGTTTGGAGGCTTCTTCAATGTTTATTTGTGCCTCGGAGAGCATTTTTCTGACTTCAGCCAATTCGGGAGCATATTCAATTAATGCGTCAAGTCGGGATATATGCCGGATAAGATGGTCGTTCAAACTGTCTGTTTGGCTACTGTGGAGATGCTCATGAATCTCTGACGCGGCAGAAATCAACTCGACTTGATGGGCACCTCGACGCTGTCTGGACTCCAGTTCATCCCACTCGCCGTCTTTGGGGTCAAGTTTCCTGATTTCATCAAGGTGATAGTTCAGTATATCGAGTTGTTTTGCATCAGACTCACTTCTGTCACGGAGTTCCCTGATCCGCTGCTTCAGATCACGTATCCCTTCATAGCATATGCTCACCTTATGCATGAGATTCGTATTACCCGCCGCTCCATCAAGCATGCCTCGTTGAACTTCTCGCTTGAGGAGTGACAGGTGCTCATGTTGACCATGAATATCGACGAGCAATTCACCCAATTCGCGAAGCTGTGTCGCTGTCGCAGCACGATTATTGATGAATCCTCGACTTGAGCGACCTTTGCGAAGGACCCTGCGCAAAATGCAATCTGTGTTGTCATCCATACCCTGATCGTTTAACCATTGCAGGGCAGGGTGATCTACTGATAGGCTGAAACCCGCCTGAATCTCAGCCGAGTCTTGTCCATAACGAATTTGTGTTGCTTCCGAGCGATCTCCGAGCAGCACATTGATCGCATCAATGATTACTGATTTGCCTGAACCGGTTTCCCCGGTTAAAGCAGTAAAGTTCGCCTCAAACTCTATTTCAAGATTTTCAACGATAGCGAACTGGCGGATTTTGAGCCAGTCGATCATATTAGCCGTGCCAACCGAGTTTATTATTCAGGGTTTCGAAATAGTTAAAACGATCTGATTTAACCAGTTGCAATTTCCGTTTTGCTCTGGAGATATGAATGATTTCTGATCCGTCAAGTTCCATCAGCATCATCCCATCAAGGGCGAGGTTCGGAGGAAATTCGTTCGGCTCAATATTCGAGATGTGGATTTTATCCGTCTCTGACAGTAATATCGGTCGATTGCTCAAGGTGTGTGGACAGATCGGTGAAAAACAAATTACTGGCAAATCAGGATAGATAATCGGACCACCAGCAGAGAGGGCATAGGCAGTTGAACCGGTCGGTGTTGAAATGATTAATCCATCGCCTCTCGGTTTGGCTACGTATTGATCGTTAACATGAATGCTGAACTCAATCAGCCGCCCCATATTTCCTTTTGACAGGACAATATCATTGAGTGCTGTGCTCGATAATACTTTCTCGCTATCTCTGACAACCCTGCATTTGAGCAGGGTGCGCTGTTCAATATGAAAATTGCCTTCCAGAATTGAACTGATTGCGCTCTCGAAGTTTGACATTGGAATATCTGTCAGAAACCCGAGCCTGCCAAGATTGATGCCAACTGCAGGTACGCCGAATTTCGATAACTCTCGGGCTACACTTAACATAGTGCCGTCGCCTCCGACAACTATCGAAAGATCCAGTAGTTTGTTGGGTGGTTCGTCCTGGTCCTCCAGACGCATTCCATCAATCTGCGAAGATGTGGTATGACCCAAATAGACGGCCAGATTATTCTTTTCAAGAAAATTTTTTACATGAATAACAGCATCAGCGACACTGTGGTCATTGAATTTCCCAAAAAGGCCTATATTTTTAATGTGCACGACTTCTAGATTGCCTCGGTAGGATGG
>VXPI01000039.1 GCA_009839585.1 Gammaproteobacteria bacterium | reverse complement strand
TTGCTGTACTAAATATACTTGAAACCGGTCAAGAGAATACCCGTCAACTTTGGCTGCGCGGCGCCTTTCCAAACAACTACCTTGCAAAAAATGAACGATTGGCTATGCGCCGCCTTGAAGATTTGGTTCGTACTTACCTGGAACGGGATATACCACAAATGGGCTTTACCGTTCCAGCCACTCGGTTGCGACAGTTATGGACGATGCTCGCTCACTGTCAGGGTGAAACAATAAATTTCAGTAATTTCGCAAATAATCTGGAAGTGGACAATAAAACCATCAAGTTCTATATCGATATCCTGGTTGACTTGTTATTGGTTCGCCGTGTTCAGCCGTGGTATTCGAACGTCAAGAAGCGATTGGTCAAGTCTTCCCGGTATTATGTTCGAGATAGCGGCATCCTGCACCGTCTGCTGGGCATTGGAAACTACTCTGAGCTACTGACTCATACCATTCTTGGAAAGAGCTGGGAAGGCTTTGTCGTTGAAAACATCCATTCTGTCCTGCCGCGCCTTGCTGAAACCTATTTTTACCGCACTGTTGCTGGGGCAGAGATTGATCTCATCATAAAAATGCCTAACTCCGAGATATGGGGAATCGAAATAAAATACGGTCTCGCTCCAAAACTTGGCAAGCATTTAAAGCAGACTTTTAACGATGCAGGGGCGACACACAAGTATGTTGTATATGGAGGAAGTGACGAATATCCTATCGGCGATGATGTTCGGGTGATTTCCTTGCCAAAACTCATGGAAAAGTTGATTGCCATACCGTCATGATTCCCCGGATGGGTGATGGACAGTTTCCCTATGGTTTCTTTAATGACGATGTTGGCGGCAGCAAAATTTTGTAGTCAAATCCTGACATGGCGAGTCTGTTCGCTTGATCGTGATGTCCAAAAGATTAGGGCCATCCAGAAAATCGATCCAACGAAACAGCCACCGAAATCCCTAGTCCTCAAATAGGGTACCCTGTATCAGGCGAAAGGCATCATGTAGTGAGGGTTTACTCCAGCACCCATTAGGCGAAACGCCAGCTGCTCCAAAACCACGCCACACAGGACATTGGGGGTACTTGCATGTTTCCTATTCATGGATTAGGGGAAATTAAAAATACTACCGGCATTCAAACATTCGGCTATAATCCACCACTTTGAAATTTCGCGAAAAAGTCCATGCCGTTTTATGAATATCAATGCACCGATTGCGGCCATAAACTGGAGGTCTTGCAGAAGATATCGGATGAACCGCTTACTCAATGCCCGGACTGTGAAATGGCTACATTGAAAAAGCTGGTGACCGCTGCTGCGTTTCGCTTGAAAGGCAGTGGCTGGTATGAGACCGATTTCAAGAACAGCGGCAAGGAAAAGAGTGACGGAAAGAAAAAGGCGGACAAGTCTGCCAAGGATAACCCAGGTCCGGCCAAGGCAGAGTCTGGAAAAGACTCCCCCGATAAACCGAGCAAACCGGCTGAAAGCGTAACATCTGCTGCCTAGCTGGATAGCCTTCAACCACAGAATCACGTTCAGATCATGCGACGTTTATGCGGTCGACTCGGCGAGCAGCAAATCGGCGAGTCCGTCATTGTTCAAGGCTGGGTGCACAATTGCCGTGATCATGGTGGAGTAATCTTCATCGATCTTCGCGATCGTTCAGGTCAGTTGCAGGTCGTTGCAGATCCCGAGTTTTCCGAGACATTCAGGGTGGCCGAGATGTGTCGCAGTGAATTCGTGATCGAGGCTCACGGTACACTGAGGCCCCGACCGGAAGGGACCGTTAATACTGACCTGCCAACCGGCAAGATTGAGCTGTTGGCTGATACCATCGAGGTTCTTAACGAGTCTCAAGCCTTGCCGTTTCAGATGGACGGCACGGAAGTCGGTGAACCAACCCGTCTCAAGTACCGTTATCTTGATCTTCGCCGACCTGCCATGCAGCAGGCGATTCGCATGCGCCATCAAATTGTATCCAGTCTCAGGCGATATCTTGAAGACCGCGAGTTTACGGAGATTGAAACCCCTATCTTGACTCGATCAACCCCGGAAGGGGCCAGAGACTATCTGGTACCGAGTCGCAATAGTCCGGGACACTTTTTTGCTTTGCCCCAGTCACCCCAGCTGTTCAAGCAGTTGCTGATGGTGTCGGGATTTGAGCGCTATTACCAGATTGCCCGGTGTTTTCGTGATGAGGATTTGCGGTCCGACCGGCAGCCCGAGTTTACCCAGCTCGATATGGAGATGTCCTTTATGGAAGAGCCAGAGATCATGGGGCTATGCGAGTCCATGATCCGTTCGCTGTTCAAGACGGTACTGGATGCTGACCTGCCTGATCCGTTTCCAAAATTGAGTTATCGGGAGTCGATGTTGCGGTTTGGCACGGACCGACCGGATCTCCGGATTGGACTTGAACTGACGGAATTGACAGATGTCATGAAAGCGGTTGAATTCAAGGTATTTGCAAATCCTGCCAATAATCCGGATGGTCGAGTTGCAGCACTCGCAGTGCCCGGTGGTTCGAATATCACCCGTTCCCAGATCGATGGCTATACCGAGTTTGTCGCAAAGTATGGGGCGGGTGGACTGGCCTATATCAAGATTAACGACATCTCACGAGGACGGGAAGGTTTGCAGTCACCAATCCTGAAGTTTTTGCCGGATAATGTGTTGACCGAAATCATCACCCGGACGGGCGTACAGGCCGGTGATGTGGTCTTCTTCGGGGCAGATGTCCGGACGGTTGTCAATGATTCGCTTGCTGCACTGCGCACCAGGATCGCCATGGATTTGGGTCTGGTTGATGCGAACACGCCATGGAAACCGCTTTGGGTCGTAGATTTCCCCCTAGTTGAATGGGATGCGGATCAAAAGCGCTGGCATTCGCTGCACCATCCCTTCACGGCTCCCAAGCGTGAATGTCTTGACTCGCTTGACAACCAGCCGGGTGAAGTGTTGTCGAGAGCGTATGACCTGGTATTGAATGGCGCTGAGATTGGCGGTGGTTCTGTGCGAATCCATCGTCCGGAATTGCAACAGCAGGTTTTTGACCTGCTTGGTATCGGACCTGAAGAAGCCGGGCAGAAGTTCGGGTTTTTGCTCGAGAGTTTCCGGTATGGAGCCCCGCCTCATGGCGGTATTGCCTTTGGACTGGATCGTATAGTGGCCATGATGTGTGGAGTTGACTCGATTCGGGATGTAATTGCCTTTCCGAAAACCCAGCGGGCATCCTGTATGCTGACCGAAGCGCCGGGACTGGTCGATCATATTCAACTGAATGAACTGGGCTTGCGTATCAAGTCGACTCCGCCCACCTGAACTGGCCTGCAATTATCGGATGTAATTGAAGCAGCGATACTGCTGACCACGTGCTATCCCTCTTTTTCGATAGGCACGAAGTCAGAAGAAAAATACCGAAAGTGGCTTTGGGGTGGTATGATGAAGTACGCATTGAGAGTATTCCGTGGTGACAATTCTGGACCCATCGACATACCCATCCACTACCTTTTGAGGCAACGAAAAAGACACCATGGCCGGACACAGCAAGTGGGCTAATATCAAGTTCAGAAAGGCCGCACAAGACGCCAAACGTGGCAAGGCCTTTACCAAGCTGATCAAGGAAATTACCGTCTCTGCCAGACTGGGCGGAGCAGATTCTGATTCAAATCCAAGGTTACGTAGTGCGATCGACAAGGCGTTGGCCGCGAATATGACTCGCGATACCATCGATCGAGCTATCAAGCGGGGTGCTGGCTCGGAGGATGGCAGCGACCTGATGGAAATACGCTATGAGGGGTACGGACCGGGTGGCGTGGCATTTCTGGTCGAATGTGCCACCGACAACCGAAACCGGACCGTCAGCGAAGTTCGCCATACGTTCTCCAAATACGGCGGCAATCTGGGAACAGATGGGTCGGTCGCCTACCTGTTCAATCGGGTAGGTGTGCTGGTTTTTTCCGATAACGAGGACGAGGAAAAAGTGATTGATCTGGCGATAGAATCTGGTGCAGACGATGTTGACAGCAATGAAGGCATGGTTGAGGTTACAACATCACCCGATACCTATCATCTGGTTGCCGAGAAACTCAGGGATGCTGGGTTGACCCCGGAGATATCGGAGGTCATCCAGCGTCCATCCAGTGAGGTTCGGGTGAGCAAGGAACAGTCCGAACAGGTTACAACGCTGATTGATGCCCTGGAAGAGCTGGACGATGTTCAGGATGTCTTTACAAACCTGAGTCTGGGCGAGGTCAAATGATGCGTGTACTCGGAATTGATCCGGGCTCCCAAAACACCGGATTGGGTATTATTGATGAGGATCGGGGCGAAATGCAGTATGTCGACTGCCGTACAATCAAGCTTGCTGGGCGGCCCATGCCGATTCGGCTGGGCATGATCTACGAGGGTGTCGGTCTGATGATTGATGAATACTCTCCCGACGTGGTATCGGTCGAAGAAGTGTTTTTTGCCAAAAACCCCAATTCAGCTCTGGTGCTGGGACAGGCCCGAGGCGGGGCCATTTGCTCCGCGGTAACCCGCAAATGCGAGATTGTTGAGTATACTGCCCTGCAAATCAAGCAGGCAGTAGTTGGAACCGGCAGTGCCAAAAAGGAACAGGTGCAACACATGGTCCGGGTCATTCTGGGACTTCGTTTCACGCCCGGTTCGGATGAAGCCGATGCGCTGGGTGCTGCGATTTGCCATATCCATACCCATCAGGTCCAGACCCGGTTGAAACAGGCATGAATCCAGGATAAAACTCTGACCATGATTGGATATTTGCACGGTCAACTGATTTATAAGGTGCCACCAAACCTGCTGGTGAATGTCAATGGCGTGGGCTATGAACTCGAGGCGCCAATGTCAACCATTTATAACCTGCCGGACGAAGGGGAGACCGTTTCCTTGTTCGTACACATGGTGGTTAGGGAAGACGCACAATTGTTGTTCGGGTTTTCCGAACTGAGCCAGCGAGAGCTATTTCGAATCCTGTTGAAGATCAATGGTATTGGTCCCAAAGTCGGGTTGGCCATATTAAGCACTCTGAGTATCGGTGAATTGCTTGGATGCATACGTAATCGAAATCATGCGCTGTTGACCCGGGTTCCCGGAATCGGCAAGAAAACTGCTGAACGGATGATTCTTGAAATGAAGGATCTACTAAAGTCAATGCAGGTCGACGATAGCCCGGATATGCCTGAAGACGAGAGTGCAAACGATTATCGCGATGCGATCAGTGCCTTGATTGCGCTCGGATTCAAGGCCAATGAGGCAGAAACCGCAGTTGCGGCAGTCCGGGAAACAAGTGAAACACGAGATGACTTGATTCGCAATGCTCTTGCTTGGCTGTCAGAAAAATGAATGAATTAGGCATGAAACGAGTCCTCGCTGCCGAAGCGGCAACGGAAATACCTGAGGACCGCCTGTTTGAAAAAAGTCTTCGTCCCGAACGACTGGAAGAGTTTGTCGGTCAGACCAAAACCCGTGAACAGCTCGATATTTTCATGCAGGCTGCCCGGGGGCGCGGAGAAGCGCTTGATCATGTACTGGTGTTTGGCCCCCCCGGACTAGGCAAGACAACCCTGGCACATATCATCGCAAACGAGATGGATGCGAAACTGAGGCAGACTTCGGGCCCGGTACTGGAAAAGTCCGGAGACTTGGCTGCCATCCTCACCAACCTCGAAGCAGGTGATGTACTGTTTATTGACGAAATTCACCGACTGAATCCGAGTATTGAAGAAATCCTTTACCCGGCACTCGAAGATTATTATCTTGATATCATGATTGGTGAAGGCCCGGCCGCGCGCTCCATCAAATTGAACCTGCCACCCTTCACCATGGTTGGTGCTACTACTCGAGCAGGACTGTTGACCTCCCCGCTTCGCGACCGATTCGGGATAGTGCAACGCCTACAGTTCTATACGGATGAGGAACTGATGCAGATTGTCAAACGATCAGCCCAGCTACTGAAAACCGAGTTTGAGGAAGACGGGGTCAGGTCCATTGCTGCCCGCTCACGCGGTACACCGAGAATTGCCAATCGACTGTTGCGCAGAGTCCGCGATTTCTCGGAAGTGAAAGGCAAGGGCGTGCTGACCGCAAAAATCGCTGATTCTGCTCTGGATATGCTGGAGGTCGATACCATTGGACTGGATCTGCTGGACCGAAACTATCTGTTCTCAATCATGCAGAAATTTGATGGTGGGCCTGTTGGCATTGACAGTATTGCAGCTTCAATCGGGGAAGAACGCGGGACCCTGGAAGATATTGTCGAGCCCTTCCTGATTCAACGTGGGTTCTTGATGCGTACACCTAGAGGCCGCATGGCGACCCGCTCGGCCTGGCAACACCTCGGACTCAAGATACCTGGACGTATCGCCAGTTATCAGCAGGAACTGATTCCCCTGGATACAGGGAATCGTGTGGACACGGATGCAGATTGAACCCAGTTAATGGGCTGCCTAGTCAAATATGCCAGCACCAGAAAAACCGTTTTCGATAACAATTCAGGTCAATTATGAGGATACCGATGCCGCGGGTGTTGTGTATTATGGCAAATACCTCGGTTATATGGAGCGTGCCCGCAATGCCTGCCTGCGTTTTCATGGATTGCCCCTGACCCAAATCATGAAGCAGGATAAAATACTGTTTGTGGTGACCGAGGTCCAGTTACGTTATTATCTTCCTGCCAGGCTTGATGATGAAATAGAGGTGAATCTGAAAGTTCAACAGATCAAGGGGGCGAGAGTCCGTTTTCTGCAACAGGTATTGCGCGGTTCGGAGCGGCTCGTTGAGGGCGAGGTTGATCTGGCCACGGTTGATAGTCGGACTGGCCGGCCCAGCCGTATACCCGAACATCTGAAAACTGCTTTCAGGAAGCATCTGACGGAACTCGTTTTCCCTGAACAGTAACTTTATGCGAAAAAAGGCTTATGCCCATTCAATTGCCTAACCATCAGGATTACTCAATCCTGGATTTAATTTTGGCCGCCAGCATTCCCGTGCAACTGGTGATGCTGATACTGTTGATCGTATCCGTCATGTCGTGGTACATGATTGATCGCAAATTTGCCTCGTTTCGCAGATGGAACAAGGTGGCCGATCAGTTTGAGGATCAATTCTGGTCCGGCGGCGAAGTCAGCCGGATCTATCAGCAGTGGAGCGAAATGCCCAATGAGCCTGAGGGCATTGTCAATATCTTCCTTGCAGGGTACGGTGAATTCGGACGGCTTGCCAAAAATCCCGATGTAGAACGAGCACAATTGCTTGATGGGGTCAATCGGGCCATGCGCGTAGCTTTGAGCCGCGAGGTGGTAAAGATCGAGCACCACTTGCCGTTTCTGGCTACGGTCGGTTCAACCAGTCCCTATGTCGGCTTGTTCGGTACCGTATGGGGGATCATGCATTCCTTTCAGGCAATCAGTGGCATGCAGCAAATCACCATTGCCACAGTAGCACCGGGCATTGCCGAGGCCCTTATCGCAACTGCGATGGGACTGTTTGCAGCCATTCCCGCAGTCATGGCGTACAACAAGTTTGCCAATACCGCTGAGCGGCTGAACGGGCGGTATGAGATATTCATGGAGGAATTCCTTAGCATTATCACAAGGCAAGTGAGAAGCAGCAGCTAGGCACGGTCAGGCATCGTGAAAAGGAAATCAGACAAGCTGCTCATGAGTGAGATCAATGTAGTTCCATACATTGATGTGATGCTGGTGCTATTGATTATTTTCATGGTCACGGCACCACTCCTGACGGCTGGTGTTCAGGTCGAGCTGCCGAGTGCACCAGCCAACCCCATCCCCGATGAACAGGAACCGTTTGTGGTCACCGTCGACATCAATGGCGATTATTATTTTGACAGTCAAACCGATGAACCCACCACTGCAGAGGAAATTCAGAGAAGGGTGCGAGTGGTGCTTGAGAGAAATCAGGATATTCCCTTTCTGGTACGCGGTGACGGTAGGGTGGCCTATTCGGAAGTTATTGAGCTCATGGTATTGTTGCAGCAGGCTGGGGTCGATTCGGTTGGACTCGTTACCGATCCGTCCGGAACCTGAAATGGCATGGCAGAACAATTGAAGCGCTGCCTCGGTTACACGAGGTCGGTTTTTTTCAGTCTGGCATTGCACAGCCTGGTTTTTGCATTCCTGCTTGCGGACTTGTGGTGGCCCTTCTCCAGAGTTCCTGAGGTTATTGAACGGGCATCGACCATGGAGGCTGCTGCGGTGAGTCTGGAAGAAATCCAGAAAATCAGGAAACAGCAGGCATTAATCAAGGAACAGGAAGAACAGCGGCTTAGAGAGATTGAAGAGCAGAAACAACGCGAGGCAGAAGCAGAAAGGCTGGCCAGGGAACAGGAACAACAGAGAATTCAGGAGGCAGAGCGGCAACGGGTTGAACAGGAACGGCGTGAACAGGAAGAAGCCCGCAAATTAGCCGAGCAGGCGGAACAGGAGCGGCTGGCTGAGGAGCGCAAAAAAGCCGAGGAAGCAGAACAAAAACGCAAGCAGGAAGAGGCACGAAAACAAGCGGAAGAGGAAGAGAGAAAGCGAAAACAGGAGCAAGAGCGCCAAAAAGCCGAAGAAGAGGAACGCAAGCGGAAGGAGGAAGCAGAGCGGAAACGCAAGGAAGAAGAAGCCCGAAAAAAAGCAGAGGAAGAGGAGAGAAAGCGCAAGGAAGAGGAAGAACGCAAAAAAGCCGAAGAAGCAGAGAAAAAACGTCTTGAGGAAGAAAGGAAAAGAGCAGAGGAGGAGAAGTTGCTCAAGCAACTGGAAGAAGAGGCCTTGAGATCACAGGCGATACGCTCCCTGTCGAATCTGCGTGATCTGATTGCAGAGGATATTGAAGACAACTGGAGAAGACCTTCTCAAGAGATACAGGGACTGCAGGCGACCATTAAAGTCAGGGTCTCCATAAACGGCGAGGTGCTCTCGGCCGAAGTCATAAAAAGCAGCGGAGATCTGAAATTCGACCGATCAGCGGAAGTGGCTATCGATAAAGCTTCTCCTTTACCTTTTCCATCAAATCCGAAATACTATGACTATATCAAGGAATTCAACTTACTGTTCAACCCCGATGGCTAGGCAAACCAGGCAAAGATACGTTAGACAGGGCATGGCCTGGTACCTGGTGATCGCATTGTCGATATTCCGGTTCGAGTCGGCCGGAGCACAGGGCGTGACTATCGAGGTAACCGGCGGTGCCTATTCCGGTATTCCTATCTCGGTCGTACCATTTTCGATAAACGGCTTGCCCGATCCGAATCACCAGCCCGCTGAAATTATCGAATCGAATCTCCGGGCAAGTGGACGCTTCGATGTCATCCCCGAAAAACTGCATCTTTCGAGACCGGACGCGCTGAATGAGGTTAACTTTCGGGACTGGAGGATCATCAAGTCAGAGGCTCTGGTAATCGGCAATATCGTAAATCTCGGTAACGATCGCTATGAAATACGCTTCCGGCTGCTTGACGTGTTTAGCGAAACCCAGCTGGTTGGCAAGAAATTCGTGGTTCCGGCGAATAATATGCGCCAGGCCGCACATCAGATCTCCGATGCGATTTACGAACAGATGATCGGACGTCCAGGTGACTTCAACAAGGCGATTGCCTTTGTCAATGTCCGGTCCACCGAAGAAGGGAAAACGTACCGGTTGCAGATTGCAGATTCTGACGGCTGGAATCCAAAAACCATTCTTGAATCGCCATATGCGATTCTGTCGCCGAGCTGGTCGCCTGATGCCAACCGGATAGCCTATGTATCGATCGAGGACAACAGGACCCGAATCTTTATCCAGAATGTCTGGACCGGTGAAAGAATGGCAATCAACGAGTTTGAAGGACTGAATACTGCGCCATCCTGGTCACCCGATGGAAGAAAACTGGCCTTGACACTCTCCCGGGACGGCAACCCGGAAATTTATGTCTACGATATCACGACGAAAATAGCGAAGCGAATCACCCGCAATCCTGCAATCGATACAGAAGCCGCATGGTCTCCGGGTGGCGATACCCTGATTTTTTCATCCGGACGAGCTGGAAACCCCCGCATTTACAGTGTGCCTGCAGATGGTGGAGAGCCTACACGGCTGACCAGGAGCGGAAATTACAACGCTGGCCCCACTTTTTCCCCTGATGGGCGCCTCATTGCAATGATTACAAATCAGGGTAATGGCTATAAAATTGGGTTATACTCCGTCGGGGATACAAGCGGGACTGTAACGGAATTGTCAACAGCAGGTGAGGAAGAATTTGTGCGCTTTTCGCCGAGTGGAGATATGCTTGTTTTTGCTACAACTGTCGGGAATCAGTCCAGATTATCAACGATCTCAATTAATGGTCAGGTGCAGCGATTCCTGAAATATGAAGATGGCGCATACCGAGAACCGACCTGGTCACCTATTTCCTTTAATCAATAGAAAACAACATGCGACTAAACAATATTCATTTAACCCTTATGCTGGCGAGTGCACTTTTCATCACTGCATGTTCAACACCACAAAAACCGGCTGAAGAATCTTCAACTGCAGCGACCGAAACCGAAGTCTCTGTCGATGACCAAAGTGCAACCACAACGGGTATCGGTTCAGAAGGGTCCGGAAGCACGGATTTAGAGGGCGGACAATCCGGCGATGAGGTGACCAGTATTCCCAGGGTTGTCTATTTTGAATATGACAGTAGTAGCTTGAGTCAGGAGGTTCAGTCGATTATTGCTGCGCATGCCGCGATACTCAGCCAGAATCAGGGTTGGAACATTGTGCTTGAAGGTCATGCCGATGAGCGAGGTACTCGGGAATATAACCTCGCACTGGGTCAGGAACGTGCCCAGGCAGTTGCCGACTTGTTGCAGGTTTACAAGATCAACCTGAACCGAATTCAACTGGTTTCATATGGTGAAGAGGAGCCGGCTGTGCTGGAGAGCAATGAAGAGGCCTGGGCCAAGAATCGCCGAGTGGAAATTTTGTATTGATAAAAAACATGATCGCGGTCATCCGCATCAACAACGCCTGGCGACACATTATCGGTTGTCGTCTGAACCGGGTACTGTTCATTGTTCCCTCCCTGCTGGGCGTGGGGCTTGTGGTGCCCGCATCCGCACAGAACGTTGTGGATCAAACCAATGCTGTACAGACACCGAGCCCACCGGAACAGCCACCCAGTACCTCCAGCACCACCTATGAGTTGTTGCACATCCTCAATCAACTTAATGAAATCAAGGCAGAACTCAAACTGCTGAGAACGAGTGTTGAGGAAATGTAATTCGAAAGCCAGAACCCCCAACGCCGGCAG
>VXPI01000054.1 GCA_009839585.1 Gammaproteobacteria bacterium | reverse complement strand
CAAACCTGAACTGCTCGACGTAGTGCAACAATATCCAGCCAGCCGCAACGACGAGGACGACCGGTCGTTGCCCCGAACTCATTGCCCTGACTCGCCAGATGCTCGCCAAAATGATCCATTAGCTCGGTGGGGAATGGCCCGGATCCAACACGCGTGGTATACGCCTTTATCACCCCAATCACATTACCCACCTGCGTTATGCCAATACCCGAGCCAGAAGAGGCTGCGGCAGAAACCGTGTTCGATGATGTTACATATGGGTAGGTGCCGTGATCAATATCAAGCATCATGCCCTGCGCTCCTTCAAAAATCACGGATTTTCCTGACTGACAGAGCGAGTGAAGACGAGCCGAGACATCACCAATCATCGGCAAAACCACTTCGCGAACCTGCAGCATAGCCTCTAGGGTATCCTGATAATCCACAGGATCGGAATGATAGTAGTTCGAGATCATGAAATTATGATATTCCATCACCTGCTCTAGCTTGTCCGAGAAGGCCTTCTCATCCAGTAGATCGACAACCCTAAGACCCCTTCTGGCAGCCTTGTCCTCGTAACAGGGTCCGATTCCACGTCCAGTCGTACCAATTGCGGATTTACCTCTCGCTTTATCCCGAACCCGGTCAAGTACCACATGATAGGGCAATATTAGCGGACAACCCGGACTGATCAACAAGCGTTCAGCTATATCGATATCCCGCTTTTTCAGATCGTCAATTTCACGGATCAAGTGCTGCAGGTCGACAACCACGCCATTGCCAATCAAGCACTCAATGCCTTTTCGCATGGCACCGGAAGGAATAAGGTGCAATACCGTTTTCACACCCTTTATAACCAGGGTATGGCCGGCATTATGCCCACCCTGAAAACGTACCACGGCATCGGCACGTTCGGTCAGGAGATCGACGACCTTGCCCTTGCCTTCGTCCCCCCACTGGACACCCAGAAGAACTGCATTCGCCATGATCAAGCCAGCCGTCAGGATCTTACAAGATACAGCAGTACAAGCCCCAGCAGCATCACCGCCAAGCCGGTTATTCGTATTGATGAATCAGACATTGTGGAGATACGCTGGACAAAACCCCTGAATGCGGGAGGGCTGAGAAATGGCATCAGGCCCTCCAGTATCAGATATAAAGCGAAGGCAACAAGCAGATCATCCCAGTTGATCATCTAGGCTTTTCCTGCGAGCCCTTTATGGAGAGGATGCTGGATTTGGCTCTCTGAAGTAACGGAAAAACTCCGAACTCGGGTCGACGATCATTAGATCCTGTTTGCTATTGAAACTGTCGCGATACGCATTGAGGGTTCGGTAGAGACTGTAGAACTCCTTGTCACGGCCAAATGCACTGGCATAAAGTGCGGTAGCCGTGGCATCGCCATCACCACGAATGATCTGACCTTCACGGTCCGCATTCGCCAGTAGAATTTCACGTTCACGGTCTGCGTCAGCACGGATTTTCTCGGCCTCTTCCTCACCCTGTGCACGCAGTTCCTTGGCAACCCGCTCTCGCTCTGCGCCCATCCTCTGGTAAACCTGTTGACTGATTGCTTCTTCAAGATCCACCCTCTTCAAGCGAACATCGATAATCTCGATTCCGAGAGTTGCCGCCTCTTCATTCATGGCTTTCTGCACCACTTCCATGATCAGGGCCCGATCACCCGAGATCACTTCCGATACGGTGCGCTTGCCAAATTCCTGACGCAGGGAATCATTGACTCGCTGATCAAGTCGTGAACGGGCATTCGACTTGAGACCACGGAGTCTCGTGTAATAGAGATATACATCGCGAATTTTCCATTTTACGAATGAATCGACCGACAGGTTCTTCTTCTCAACCGTCAAATAGCGCTGCGGGTCCGCATCCAGGGTCTGCACCCGGGCATCGAAAAAACGCACATTATTGATGAATGGAACCTTCCAGTGCAGTCCAGGATCAATATCAGAGCGGACAATTTCACCGAACTTGAATACGATTGCTTTCTCGCGCTCGTCCACGTAATACGCTGATGCGATAACCAGGGCCGAGACGATGGCTATCAGAACCAGCGATAAGGTTGATTTTGCAGTCATGTCAATTACCTCGACGTTCGCGTCGTTGATCTAATTCCGGTATTCTGTGCATCGCCAACCGTCGGACTGTTCGTGCGACTGGTTTGCGGGGAATTCAGAGTGTCGGTTGAACCGCTGCGCTGTGAGCGCAGGAGTTGTTCTAGCGGCAAGTACATCACGGAATTGCCTCCTTCAGGCTGATCTATAAGCAGCTTGCTGGTATTGCTGAACACTTGCTGCATAGCCTCGATATACAGCCTTTCCCGAGTTACATCCGGTGCCTTCCAGTATTCATCCAGTACCTTGTTGAAGCGCGCAGTCTCACCTTCGGCCCGGGCAATTACCGCCGCCCTGTAGGCTTCGGATTCCTCAATGATTCTGGCTGAAAAGCCACGTGCCTTGGGAATGATGTCATTCGCATAGGCCTCGGCCAGGTTCTTGAACCGCTCTTCATCCTCACGGGCACGCACCACATCTGCAAACGCATCCTGCACCTGCTCGGGAGGCTGTGCATCCTGCATTTCAACAGTAACGATATTGATGCCTGTTTCATAACGATCGAGAATTTCCTGCACCAGTGACTTGGTTTCAGAAGCCAGCTGGGCTCGACCTTCGGTAATCGCAAAATCCATGCTTGAGCGGCCGACGATTTCCCGGATTGCGCTCTCGGCCGCCTGTCGAACCACGCCATCAGCGAGATTTTCCTGATTGTATTCACTGACATTGAAGAGCAAGTTGTTCGGATCCTTTATGTCATACTGAACCGCCAGCTGGATGTGAATGATGTTTTCATCCTCGGTCAGCATCAGGGCTTCCTTTGGCACATCCTGTTTGCCTCGACCAGCATCCCGATAGCCAACCTGAACCGTGTTTTCCTTCTGGGTGTTAATGATCTCAACGATTTCTATCGGGGATGGAATGTGCCAGTGCAGTCCAGCGCCGTTGGTTTCGGAGAATTTTCCGAACCGCAGTTCTATGGCCTGCTCGCCCTGGTCAACCGTGTAGAAACCGGTAAATGCCCAGAAACCGAGACCAATGACGAGTAACGCCAGAATCGGGTATTTCCCCAGACCACCGCTGCGGCGCTTTTCACCGCCGTCATCACCGCGGTCGCCAGAATCCCCATTGCCGCCCTTGCGGCCCCTGAAGCCCTTGAACCGCGACCATATCTGCTGGGCAATTTCATCCAGTTCAGGTGGACCTTGCTGGGGTCTTCGGCCCCGCTTTCCCCAGTGCTGGTCTTGCTGTCCCCATGGGTCCTTGTCGTTTCCGCCAGAACCCGACTGATTCCAAGGCATTGCTATTTCCTGCTCAAAGTTAAAGAATTGCGTGAATCCTGATTATAGCCCGGTTCGCCCGGGAATATCCGGCATTCCTGCCGGCATTCAAGAGCAATCAGAGGCTGTAGTACATGTCGAACTCGACCGGATGCGTTGCCATCCTGAGTCGGGTAACATCTTCCATCAGGAGCTCGATGTACCCGTCAATCATGTCGTTATTGAAGACGTCTCCGGCCAACAGGAAGTCCCGGTCTGCATCCAGGGCTTCAAGGGCAATGTCCAGACCGTGTGCAACGGTTGGGATATTGCTTTCCTCTTCCGGAGGAAGATCATACAGATCCTTGTCGGAAGGACTGCCCGGATCAATCCGGTTCTGGATCCCGTCAAGACCCGCCATCAACATTGCGGCAAACGCAAGATACGGATTTGCTGTCGAGTCGGGAAAGCGAATCTCGATTCGCCTTGCCTTGGGATTTGCAACAAAGGGAATGCGACAGGATGCGGACCGGTTTTTCGATGAATAGGCCAGCAGCACCGGTGCTTCAAAGCCCGGAACCAGCCGCTTGTAGCTGTTGGTGCTTGCGTTGGCAAAGGCATTGATCGCCCGGGCATGCTTGAAGATGCCGCCGATGTAGTACAGGGCTTCGTCGCTCAGGCCGCCATAGCCGTCCCCAGCGAAGATGTTGTTGCCCCCATTGAAAATGGACTGGTGAACATGCATTCCCGAACCATTGTCACCAACCAGCGGCTTGGGCATGAAGGTAGCAGTCATGTCAAACATGTGGGCAACGTTGAGCACCACATACTTGTATATCTGCACTTCATCGGCCTTTTTGACCATGGTATTGAACCTGGCACCAATTTCGCACTGCCCTGCTGTTCCCACTTCGTGGTGATGGACTTCCGTAGCGAGACCCATGTCGTTCATGACGGTGCACATTCTGCCGCGCATGTCAGACAGACTGTCGACCGGTGGAACCGGGAAGTATCCGCCCTTGACTCTGGGTCGATGGGCTAGGTTCATGCCGCCCAGCTTGCTCGCACTGCTCCAGTCCCCTTCTTCCGAATCAATTGCATAGAACGAATGTTCCATGCTGTTTTCCCAGCGAACCGAGTCGAATACGAAAAATTCATTCTCGGGGCCGAAATACGCGGTATCCCCGATTCCCGTGGAGGCCAGATAGGCTTCTGCACGCTTGGCAATCGAGCGCGGATCCCTGGCATACCCCTGCATGTCGGACGGTTCGATAATGTCGCATCGGATATTGACCTGCTTCAGGTCCGAAAATGGATCGACTACTGCGCTTTCGGGGTCGGGCATCAAGATCATGTCCGATTCATTAATTCCCTTCCACCCCGCAATTGACGAACCGTCAAACATTTTACCGTCTTCGAACAGATCTTCACCTGCTTCGGAAGCCGGCAGGGTTACATGCTGTTCCTTGCCCCTGGTGTCCGTAAAGCGCAGGTCAACGAACTCTGCTTCACTTTCATTTATTAAATTCAGTGCGTCTTTGATCGACATATTCTATCTACCTCTGTCTGTCTAAAGTGATCGAGCGTGGAGTCGGATAATCGACTCTATTAGGGTTGTTATCCACATTCCAGAATGACGCTTGGGTCATTCTTTCTCCGGCTGTATCCAAGCCATAGCGGGAGGATCGGCTGAAGGAGGGAGTCTTGGTAATTAACGGCATTGGATTATACAGAATTTGGAATGATTTTTGGGAACTACTTGCCCGCTCAATTGTAACTCACCTAAAGCCCGGACAGCCGTCTTGTCATTCATGCAATACTTGCCTATGGTATCGGCATTGAATCGATAACGGGGTATTTCCATGGGCAAGGCCTATCCGGGTTCCAAGGCAACGGCTGGGTTGTGTCAGGCATTGACTGGCATGATGCCCCCATGACTGTACTAGGAAACCCATCTGGGCGGAGCCGCGATCATGAAGCGCAAGCCGCCGACGATGCGCAATATCGGCATCGATCTTGATGCACAGGCCCTGGCTGACTTTGCCTGTGACTACCCAGTCGAGTTGGTGCGTGGCGGCTGTCATGAATTCCTGTCGACGTCCGAGGTGAACAGGAATACACCTAGTGGTACGTTGATCCACCGTACCTGAAGAGCACCCGCAAGGCCCCGGAACGCTATCATTACCGTTACGGCTATAAAGAGCAGGATCATGTCGCACTGCTGAAAATCCTGAAGTCGTTGCCGTACCAGGTAATGCTTTCGGGCTATGCTTCGGCACTGTATGACGAGACGCTTGCAGACTGGCGAAGTCTTGAGCTTCAGGTCATGAACCAGGCTGGAGTGGTTACCGAAGTGATCTGGTACAACTTCGAGATTGACCGGCTACACTGGTCGCGCCATGCGGGAGACAATCCGAATCACCGCCAGGATGTGAAACGCAAGGCGGAGCGTTGGGCTCGGGCTATCGGTCAATGCCGCAGGCGGAGCGGATTGCGATGCTGGGTGCCATCATGGCGGTGGAGGCCGAGTAGTGGGCACGTCCGTGATCGAAAGGAGACTGGGCCGGTCTGAAAGTAGAGTTCGAGAATCTCCAGACTTCCGGCAAGTGCTCTGACGAGGCGGTCCTGTTGTTCCGGTCGCTGCCGGCGCTGTTCGAAACGGTGCTGATGCTGGTGGTCGAGAAGAGGACACTGAAGAGTTCGGCGAATTCGGGCTTGCGGGACTTCCGTGCCGATCATGCGCAGCGCTGGACACGGGACGGCCAGGAAACCGGACCCGGCAGGGGAGTACAGATCGACCACATGACGGTCTCCGCGACGGCAGGACGCTCAAGCAGTGCCAAACCACCTGCCCGAGCGGCAGGTTCATGGTGACCCAGGAGTTCTCCCGGGACACCGCCGGCAATGCGAAGCGCTTCCTGGCCGCCGTCATCGAGGACCTGCCATGCCCGCTCCAGCCGGTCCAGGTCGATGGCGGCAGCGAGTTCCGGATCCAGGACGCCGGGGAACTCAGCGTCCGCGAGGCCGGACACGCACTCGCTGGCTGCCGGCACTTCTGCAACTGAGTGAGGCCCCGCTTCGCACGCACTTGAAATCATGACCCCAATGGAATACCCTAAGCATGTGCGTAACCGAACCCGTATGTCTCACATATGGTGAACTCGCGCACTCAGTTGTGCAATTGGGCAAGTTGCGGGAAAATATCATCGGC
Source organism: Gammaproteobacteria bacterium (assembly GCA_009839585.1). GTDB lineage: Bacteria > Pseudomonadota > Gammaproteobacteria > Arenicellales > Poriferihabitantaceae > Poriferihabitans. The sequence continues at coordinate 4,785 of VXPI01000054.1, read as the reverse complement.
AAACAGGCGGAGTGCCGGAGCGTCAACGGATCGGTGTTCAAGGAAACAACGATTTTCGAAATTGCAATTATGCCGCACATGGGGCAATTCAGGAAATTAACAAGCAAGCGCTATGTGAACTTCCCCAAGGGAAACGAGGAGACATCAACCAGTGAATTGGACCGCCTTTTCAAAAATCGGGCAAGGAGGCGTGAAATGACTTATGAGGAATATGAATTCGTCTATCTTCCAACACTGAGGTGCCGCGTGCAGCAACTGGTACGGGACGGTGTTTGTCCAGACGAGAACCGGGCATATATCTATCAGGCAACCGGGTTATGAAGCAGTGCGAAAGCATGTAGATACCATCCAATCCGAACCTGAACTCCCATCAGGCCTTTCGCCGAGCGAGATGAAAACTACCGTCGACGGATATACATCGACCTTTGACGCTGGCGTGGAATGCAGAAAAGAGCAGTACAGCTCATTCGTGAACCAGTATTACGATCTCGTTACCGACTTCTACCTGTTCGGTTGGGGAAAGTCTTTTCACTTTGCGCCGCGTCAACGCGGTGAATCCCTGAAAGATGCCATCAATCGGCACCAGAATTACCTTGCTGAACAGTTGTCCTTGAAACCGGGAATGAATGTTATCGACCTTGGATGTGGCGTTGGCGGGCCGTTGAGCAATCTCGTGCGCAGTACGGGAGCCAGTATCACCGGTATAAACAATAATGGCTATCAGATCGAAATTGCCATGAAGAATACAAAAGATGTAAGCGCCCTGTGCAGCTTCATCAAGGGAGACTTTATGCATATTCCCGAAAGAGACAACAAGTTCGATGCCGCATACGCTTTTGCAGCCACGGTTCATGCTCCCGACGAAACACAGCTGTTCCGTGAGGTTTTCCGCATCCTGCGTCCGGGAGGCTGTTTTGCCAGCTACGAATGGTGTCTCACCGAAACTTACGATCCCGAAAAGAGTGAGCACCGGAAGATCAAGGAAAATATCATGCTTGGTAACGGGCTGCAGGATATTCCGCGTACATCAGATGTAAGTGAGTCTCTCAAGAAAGCCGGATTCGAGATTCTGAAAGTGCACGATCAGGCATGTGAATCGGATCCGAAAATGTCTTGGTACCGCGCGCTGGAGGGACGCGATTTTACATTCGCAAGTATTCCGCGAACGCCCCTTGGACGCTCTCTCACCAATCTTACACTGCGTATTGGTGAAAAGCTTCATTTGGTTCCACAGGGTTCACGTGCCGTCAGCACCTTCCTGAACAAAGGTGCCGACGCACTTGTTGCCGGAGGACGCACGGACACTTTCACGCCGATGTATTTCTTCTTGGCCCGCAAGCCCGAAGTCGTGCAAAAAACAATGGAACCCGATCGCTGAACCGTATTTGGTATAGTTCCCGTATCTATTCGAATCTTTGCGCCTGACACGGACTGCTCTATTTATGGATTAGGGAAGTAGCCACACCCATATCGGTTGTCGGATCTGGAACAGGACCGGAGGTTTCAGAGGCAACCCGGACATCGTAGAAACCAGGAACAATCGCTGACGAGGTGATATTGTCTCCGCATTACAGCGGGGGCAGGAATCAGGTAGATGTAGGACAGCATGGATTGTGCTGCATCAAGCATCAACTGATGAAAGGACCAACGTGCAGGAGGGATCCCTTGTGCAGGCTCAATCCCGGTGCCAGGCTTCAATCGCTGACTTTCAGGTTCCACAAAATGTCTGTATCACTTCCTGCCCGGGACCAGGTGGACATTGATATCGTTGTTTGCCTTTCTGTTTGGCATATGGCGTCTTCAAGACTTCATGCAATTCATGGAATGCTGAGAAGTCCCTATGATCTTCCGCCCTACGGATTGCCGCTTCAATCAAGTGATTGCGTGGAATATATACCGGATTGACGCATTGCATTTGGGATTGGCGCTGCTTCTGCTTGATTCCATGAGTACTCATGATCGTGCGCCATTTCACTAGCCAGTCACGGGCTACCGGCTGCCTAGAAGCGAATTGCCTGAGAAACGCATGATCCTGTTTGTCTGCCTGATCACTCAGTCTTGATAATTCGTAGAATGTGATCGTAAAATCGGAAGAGCACTCATGCATGAGGGCTAACAGTTCCTTGGTAAGCAAGCTCTGCGATGGGTTGGCATTCTGTGCCTCCCTGATGAAACCACACTTAGCCCGCATACCCGTCATCCAGGCCTTTTCATAAAGGGTCTGGAACTTCTCCAGCACCGGCCTGACGGCTTCAACGGCAGCATCCACTTCTGAATCAATAATCAGCACCAGACACTCGGCAAATCGAGCCAGGTTCCAAAGTGCGATGCCCGGCTGATTGTCATAGGCATAACGACCCTGTTGATCAATCGAGCTGAACACCTTGTTGATTGCAAAGCCATCCATGAACGCACATGGTCCATAATCGATCGTCTCCCCTACTATCGACATGTTGTCCGTGTTCATCACGCCATGGATAAAACCGAACTGCATCCATTTGGCGACCAGGCATGCATGCCGCTCAACCACTGTTTCGAGCAAGGAGAGATAAGGATTTCCCGAATCGGACAACTCCGGGAAACTTCTGCTGATTACATAATCAGCAAGTTTTTTGACACCCTCCTGATCCGAATGACGTGCATGATATTCAAATGTTCCGACCCGCACGAAACTGCTGGCGACACGAGTCAATATGCCGCCAGGCAAGACCTCTTCCCGATACACGGCATCGCCGGTGGCTACAGCGGCCAGGGCCCGGGTTGTTGGCACGCCCAGGCGATACATGGCTTCGCTCACCAGATATTCGCGGAGCACTGGGCCAAGTGGAGAGCGCCCATCCCCATTGCGCGAGTAAACGGTCCGACCTGAGCCCTTGAGCTGGATTTCGTAATTCTGCCCCTCCTTGCCAATCACCTCGCCAAGCAGGATGGCACGGCCATCACCAAGTCGCGGCGTGTAGAATCCGAATTGATGCCCTGCATAAACCATCGACAATGGCTCTGCACCCTCCGGAACTTGATTTCCGGAAAACCACTGCGCCAGCTGATCCGGGGCGGCATCACCCATATCCAGATTCATCTGCTCTGCCAGATCATGATTGAATCGAATCAGGACTGGATCGGATACAGGTGTCGGTCGGGTTCTGGCAAAGAAGCCTTCGCCCAGAGTCACGTATTGATTTTCAAATGAAATGCTGAACATGCTGATCGCAGATGCGGCTGTTTATTCTGACACTCCGATCAACAATGATCGGCCGATTTCGACTCATGGTTCAAAGTCTTTTGACGCCCTGCTAAATACCAGAATGCGGTTGTTTGCCGGCATGTCAATCGATTTTTGAAAATCCAGATTACAGGATTCAGCAAGACGATATACTTCCTGGTCATCACGTATACCCTGCTCCGGATTCTGCGACTTCAGGTATCGGTCAAAAGAGGCATTGCTGACACTGGTATATTCGCCATCTTGATTGAACGGACCGTAAATCAGGAATTTTCGTAACGGAGCAAGAACCCGGGAGACTCCCTTGAACATGTCAACAACCCGGTTCCAGGGCATGATGTGTGCTGTATTGCAACTGAAAACCCCATCGTATCTGCCGGTCGGCATGTCGATACGGCTCCAATGCTGGTCAATTCCGACATCCAGTTCGAAAGGGCCGCCCGCATTCCTGCACCCCGCCTGCGCAAGGTTCTGCTTTATCCATGCATGGTTACAGGCAAGATCACTGGTTTGCCAGAAAATATCCAGCATTTGACTTGCGAAAAAAACGGCATGCTGCCCCGTGCCTGATCCAATCTCCAGAATATTGCCGTGCTCGGGAAAGTGGTCGCGTATAACTTCCAAAATGGGCAGCTTGTTACGCTCTGCTGCTTCTGACAAAGGAGAATATGCGGCCATGATTCAACGGCAGTGGTGTCTGGGAAATTCAGGACCTGCTGGTGGAGCGCGCCACTTCACAAACATCGGAATTTGCAATTTCACGATCAAGCAGGCCTTGTACAACAATACTCAACCCACCGGTCAGGAGGCCCGCAAAAATCGATGCGCCGGTTTTGGCCAGACCCTCGGTATCAGCAACCAGTTCGGGATCACGCAACGTGCCACCGACCTTGAAAAGCTTGGCGACGGTATTGATGCTGATACCAAGTCCTTTCCGGGCTTTGGACGAGAACACGATATCCAGTTTTTCGCTGGCCAGATCAATCTGTCCAGATCCGAGAATTGTGAAGTCCCTCAGTTTCAGGGCCAGGGAATTATCCAGAACCGCGATGCCATCCTGGATCCGGAAATTTACAACGCCACATTCCATCAAGTCAAACTCTTCCTGTGACTGCAGGGCAAGGATCAAGTTGAACATGCCAAAAATCAAGTCCCCATACACAAAACTCTCTTCTATCCTGACATTCACATCACTCACTTCCAAATTGATGTGCCCATTGGCTTTTGAGGCCATTTCAGACATGGAACGGCCTTCGGCCGTCAAGTCAAGATCAAGCGAAAACGCACTGTCCAAAGCCTCGGACCCCCGGAAATTGTGATCAAGTGCATCAACACTGACCTCATCTCCCTGTATGATCATATCGGTTTTCCAGCCTGACCCGGATGGATACAGGACAAGCTGCATGTCGACAGGCTTGTTTTCAGCATGTCCGGCCATCACCGCTCTTAGTGAACCATCCTTGATCTTCAAATCACCGGAAAAATCTTCGAGAACAAACACCGTGTCCCGATAGTGGCCAACATTCAGCTCGAGATCAAGATCGATACTGTCGAACCAGGAC
>VXPI01000153.1 GCA_009839585.1 Gammaproteobacteria bacterium | reverse complement strand
CCCTGACCGGAACCTCGACTGACCCAAGTGTTGCACTTCAGAGTGGAATTGGGGACTTTTACCTACAAAATAACGACAATTTAAATCCAGACAGTATCCCCCGGATCGCTACGAATGGTTCGGCTTCGATTCGAGTATGCTGGATTATGTACTCTTGATCGCAGAGCGCATCTGGTTGACCACGGTATTGTATCGATTGGGGTCCTGATCGCTCCCTGCACCGAATATCGCACTGCCTGCAACAAAGGTGTCAGCACCGGCACTGGCAATTTCGGCAATGTTTTTTGGGCTTACGCCGCCGTCCACCTCAAGCCGGATTGGCCGTGTATTCTGATCAATGATGTTTCGCATCCCGGCCAGTTTTGCCAGTGTTCCGGGGATGAAGTCCTGTCCGGCAAATCCCGGATTAACGGACATCAGCAAGACCATGTCGATCTTGTCCATAACATAGTCGAGACAGGTGAGCGGGGTCGAAGGATTCAGGGCCAGGCCAGGCTTGCAGCCATGGTCACGGATCAACTGCAGGGTTCGGTCAACATGGTTACTTGCTTCGGGATGGAAAGTGATATAGGTAGCGCCCGCTTCTGCAAAATCAGGGATTAGTCGATCTACGGGTTTCACCATGAGGTGAACATCAATCGGTGCAGTGATGCCATGATTTCTGAGAGCACGGCAAATGATCGGGCCAAAGGTCAGGTTCGGCACATAGTGGTTATCCATGACATCGAAATGCACAAAGTCAGCGCCCGAAGCCAGTACATCCTCAACTTCCTGTCCGAGTCTTGCGAAGTCGGCGGAAAGGATGGAAGGTGCAATCACTGGATCCTGTCTCATTCGGAATACTCCATCTATCGAAGTTTGGCAGAAGGCTATCCCTGGATCCCCAGAAATAGCGGATTGCCATCACGTATCAATTGTATGAGAAATCGCCCTCGAGCACTCTGGATCACGGCTTTAAGTTCGGCGACACTGGTGATTTTCTGCCGATTGACATTGAGTATGACATCGTTCTGCAAAAGTCCGGATTTTTCTGCAGCAGATCCGGGTTCAACACTCTCGATGATGACTACCCGGCCATAATCGCCATACGATCCGTTCACGAATGCTGCGCCTTTGAATCTTGACGGCAGGGCGGTTCTGCCGAGGGCTTGTCGGCCATCATCCCGGGCCTTGATGGTGATTTCTTCCGAATATAGAACCCCATCGCGATAATACTCTATATCGAACGAATTGCCGGGCCGGATCAGTCCGATAGCATTTCTGAGATCGGAGGATTTATTCACGGGATTGCCATTCAGGCGGGTTACGATATCGCCTTCCTGAAGTCCGGCTTCATCGGCGACTGTGCCTTCAACGATGTCAACAATAATGGCCCCACTCTGGCCTTCCAGGTTGAACGCTTCCGCAAGTGCCGGGGTCATGTCCTGAATACGAACCCCGAGAATGCCACGCTTGACATTTCCATGTTCAATAATTTGTTCCATGAGGCTCATCGCCATATCAACTGGAATCGACAGGCCTATCCCGATACTGCCTCCACTCCTCGAGAGTATTGCGGAATTGATGCCGACCAATTCACCGCGCAGATTGACCAGTGCGCCTCCGGAATTGCCGGGGTTGATAGAGGCATCGGTCTGGATGAAGTCTTCATAGCCGCCAAGGCCTAGCCCGCTTCGACCGAGGCCGCTCACTATTCCCGAAGTCACGGTCTGGCTTAAACCGAATGGATTGCCTATGGCCACCACAAAGTCGCCGACTCGCAGGTTTTCGGAAATGCCGATTTCGATTTCTGTTAGATTGTCGGGATCGACCTGAATCACGGCAACATCACTGGCTTGGTCGGTACCGACGACCATGGCAGTAAATTCGCGCCCGTCTTCGGTGGTGACCAGAATCTCGTCGGCCTTGTCGATCACATGGTGATTGGTCAGGATGTGCCCCTGCCTGGCATCAACGATGACGCCAGAGCCCAGACTGCTCGAGCGGTTTCTCTGTTGTGGAATATTGAAGAAGCGCCGAAACATCGGGTCGCGCAGGATCGGATGATCATCATAGCTGATGCTGGTGGTAGTGGAAATGTTGACGATCGCCGGGCGAATGGTCTCCAGCATCGGTGCAAGGCTTGGAACATCGCCGGAGGCAATCAGTGATGACAATGCGCCTGAAGACAATGTCGGTGCCATCGGCGAGAGCATCAATAACGAGCCAAACACGGCACTGATTGCCCGTTTCGAAATCCTGAACATGCCCGCTCTGGATCGACTCTCGCTGTTGATGGCCTTCATCTTTATTGTTCGGTATATGACTTCAGACAGGCAGAGCGGTACCCGTCTTTTCGGAATATAACCGGGAAAAAACTCTCGTCCATTTCAGTGCTGCCGTATTTCCTGTAGCGTCCGTAAACTGGCCCGACATTTTCAGCATGAAAACGGCTGTCCGAAGACATGCAGTGCGAGACCACGGTATGCCGGGGTTGACCGGAGTGGTTGTAGCCCGAACCGTGCCAGGTCTTGCCATGATGAAATACCACATCCCCGGCATTAACTTCAATCGCATCAATCGAGTAATCATCGATTCCCAGTTGTTCTGCCGTGTACTTGAGCGCCTCATGATAATCATCCGGTGCATGAAAGGTAAATTTTCGGGTTTGCAGTGGCCAGTGGTTGGAGCGGCGCACGTATTCGATCGTACCGCCCTCCTTTCTTGTTTCATCCAGCGCCATCCAGCAGGTGACCATGGATGGTGGGTCAACCCATTCCTGATAGGAATCATCCTGATGAAAGCCCACCTGCCTGGCTCCCGGTGGTTTCCAGATTACATTGTCCTGATTGATGCGGGATCCGGGCCAGCCCATCAGTTCTGCACAAATCCGGCCGACCTGTTCATCAAGCACCAGTCGGGCAATCGCACGGTCGGATTTCCAGCCATTACAGATCTGCCGGGTCAGGCTGGTGTCCGAACTGCCGAAACGCCAGTTCCACTCGTCTGGCTGGAGCCCGGTTTCAAATTCACCACGAAACAATTTCCCGAATCTTGATCGGGCTTCATCTACCCGTTCTCTGGAATTGAAATTCCTCACGACAAGGTAGCCGTTTTCCTCGAATTCAGTGCGCTGTTGTGAATTCAGGGCCATGGCCGGCAAATCAGTCTGAAAGGTGTCATTCGGGTTGGCCAACCATAATCAGTGAGCACCTGATGGACAAATCGACTGCTTTGTGGTGATCCGGTACATACTATCAAGGGTGAACACCACCAGTCCCGGTAGCATAGGAAGTCATCAAGTCAGGGCCAAAACGTGCGGTAGTTTTGGTATTATGTCGCATAATCCACTTTCAATCAACGAAACCTCAAGCCCCTAATCGCCGTGTCAATATTTTGTCATGCAACATTTTGACGTAATCATCATCGGTAGTGGCCCTGCAGGCAAAACAGCAGCCATCCAGGCGGCCAAACTTGGCAGGCGTGTCGCAATTATTGATGGCATGGGCGGAGTCGGTGGCGTGTGTGTGCATACCGGCACGATACCAAGCAAAACCTTGCGTGAGACGGTGCTCAATCTGACCGGATGGCGAGAACGTGGATTTTACGGTCGGGCCTATCGTGCCAAATCCGATATTCAGGCTTCTGATCTCATGCAGAGGCTCAGCATGACATTGCAGAACGAGGTGGATATTCAGCAAGATCATCTGGTCCGAAACGGGGTGCAGATTGTGCAGGGGTTTGCGCATTTCATTGATACCGGGGCCATAGGCGTGGATACACCCAGTGGAAACAGGATTTCCCTGTCGGCCAATCGCTTCATCATCGCTGTCGGTACCCAGACCCATCGACCGAATGATGTACCGTTTGACAGTGAAAGGGTGATTGATTCAGACGAGGTCACGCGCATGAAAAAACTGCCACGCACCTTGACCGTCATCGGTGCCGGGGTAGTCGGGGTCGAGTACGCAACGATTTTCAAGACGCTGGATATAAATGTCACGCTGGTTGAGCCCAGAAACAGCATGCTGGATTTCATGGATCAGGAGATTCTGATGCATTTTCGCCATGAGATTGTCGATAGCGGTTTGAGGATGCAGTTCGGACAGGCTGTCAAGACGATTGAAGTCAGGGAGAACGGCAACTGTGTGGTGGTTCTTGAAAACGAGCGGGCGATTGCCTCTGACATGGTTCTGTTTGCTGCCGGCCGGGTGGGGAACACCGAGAAGCTTGGACTTGAAAGCATAGGAGTGGAAACGGACCATCGAGGGCGCCTCACCGTGAATGATCGATTTCAGACCTCACAGCCGAACGTGTATGCCTGCGGTGACGTGATCGGTTTTCCGAGTCTGGCATCGACTGCACTGGAACAGGGCCGAATTGCCGTACTGGATGCATTGGGCGAGAAAGCCTACAAAAAGCCGCAATATTTTCCTTACGGCATTTATGCGGTTCCGGAGATGTCTACCGTAGGCATGTCCGAGGAGGAGGTGATAGAAAGGAAGATTCCGTATGAAACAGGTCTCGCAAAACTCCGTGAGACCTCTCGCGGTAAGGTTATGGGTCTTCGTTCGGGCATTTTGAAGGCGATCTATTCCACAAAGAGCCGAAGATTGCTTGGCGCACATATTGTGGGGGAAGGGGCGACGGAACTGATTCACATTGGCCAGGCGGTGTTAACCCTGAAAGGAACCATTGACTACTTTCTGGAGAATGCCTTCAATTATCCGACTCTGGCCGAGGCCTACAAGGTATCGGCACTGCATGCCCACAACAGAATGATTGAGCTCGAATATTAGGCGGAGCTGGTTTCACGATGAGTTTCCTGAAGAACCTGTTTGGCTCGGGGCGAGCGAAGGTCAATAAAAAAGAGGCAGTGACCTACAAGGGATTTGCGATTCAGCCCTGCCCGAAAAATGTGGCACACGGATGGACGACGGAGGCAGTCATAACGTTTGAGAGGGATGGGCAGACCCAGACCCACAGGTTTATCCGGGCAGATATTTCGTTCAGTCGTGAAGATGCGGTTGACCTGACCCTGAACAAGGTGCAGACCATGATTGACTCCATGGGTGAGAAGTCATTCCGGGATTGAACGAAACGGCCAGTATCCCATGCCGGCAAGTCAACAAATCGGCAGGCGTAGTTTACAGCCTATCTGTTCAAGAACGAGTACATTAGCATGGCAACATGGATTGCTTCCCGTTCCGTTCCCAATGCAATCTGATGCCTGCACGATGTCCCGTCGGCTAGAAGGATGGTTTCTTGGTCGGCCTTTCGCACTGCAGGAAGCAGATCAAGTTCAGCCATAGCCTCGGAAACCCGGTAGGTGTCTTTTGCATAGCCAAAAGCACCTGCCATTCCGCAGCAACCCGCCGTGATGGTCTCGACTTCAAGACCGGGGATTCGAGAAAGACTGCGTTCGACATGACTCATCTGGTCAAAGGATTTCTGGTGGCAGTGGCCGTGCAGCAGGGCAAGCCCGTTGGCTGGCTGAAAGTCCAGTTCCGGATTTTCCATCTCGATAAATTCTTCGAAGAGATACGACATCATGGCAAGTTGTTCCGATTCCTGATTCCCCATCAATGCCGGCATCTCATCGCGTAGTCCCAGCATGCAGCTCGGCTCAAGTCCGACGATCGGCACGCCTTTTTCAAGATAGGGTCTCGCAGCTTCGAGAAGGCGCTGAACTTCCTGCTTCGCTTCGTCAATCATGCCGGTAGTCAGATAGGTTCGTCCACAACACAAAGGTCGACGTCCATCATTGCTAATCAGGGAGTGCACTCGAAAACCAGCTGCGGCCAGCACTTGTCTTGCCGCATGCAGGTTAGACGGTTCAAACCAGGTATTGAAGGTGTCGGCAAACAATACAACGGGCTTGCCATCCGATGGGCCTTCGGTTGCCGGATTGAGATAGGGTGCTGTAGACCATCTGGGGAGCGGTCGCTTGTGGCTCATGCCCGTAGCAGGCTCTATCCACCGTCGAAGTCCCTTGAAACGTGAAGGCAGGTTGCTCAAGCCATGCATGCGTGAAGCATAAGGGGCATATCTTGGCAAATGCGCGATCACCTTCTGGTGAAGGTCTGATCCAAAGGCTTCGTGCCGTGCCGCATTCACCTCAATTTTCATTCTGGCCATATCCACGCCAGTCGGACATTCGCGGCGACAGGCCTTGCAACTGACGCAAAGCTGCATGGACTCCTTCATTCGCTCATCAGTAAGTGCCCCTTCGCCGAGCTGGCCTGAGATTGCCAGACGCAGCACATTTGCCCTGCCCCGCGTTACATGGCGTTCATCCCGGGTTGCGCGAAATGACGGGCACATCACTCCCCCGGCAAGTTTTCGGCAGGCGCCATTGTTGTTGCACATCTCGACAGCACCTTGGAATCCCCCGCCCTGACCAGTCCAACCCCGCCAGTCCAGTGCTGTCTTCATCGCCGGTACCGAATAATCAGGTGGAAATCGAAATAGGCTTGCGTCATCCATCCTGAGCGGGTTGACGATCTTGCCGGGGTTCATGAGGCCATGAGGGTCAAACAGTTTTTTGACTTCCCCGAAGGCCTCGGTAATCCGCTTTCCATACATTTTTTCGTGAAATTCCGAGCGACAGATTCCGTCACCGTGCTCGCCCGAGTGCGAACCCTTGTACTCAAGGACCATATCGAAACATTCCTCGGCGATGGCACGCATTGCCTTTCTATCCTGATCAAGACGAAGGTTTAGAACCGGGCGTACATGCAGACAGCCAACGGACGCATGCGCATACCATGTTCCCTCTGTTCCGTGCTTGTGGAAGATGTCGGTCAGCCGGCTCGTATACTCGGGTAGATCCTTCAGTTCCACTGCGCAATCTTCCACAAAGGACACGGGTTTTCGGTCGTCCCGCATCGACATCATGATGTTGAGCCCGGCTTTTCGGACTTCAAAAACCGAATTCTGAAAAGCCGGATCAATGGCTTCGACTACGCCGCCGCGACTTTCTTCCGGATTGGTAAAGCGGTAACCCAGATCGGACATCATCTCACTCAGTGCCTGTAGCCTCTGACGGTTTTCAGTCGGGTCTTCCTCGGCAAATTCGACCAACAGCACAGCCTCAGGCTCGCCGTTCAACATCCTCTCCATGGTGCCCTGGAACAGCGGGATTTCCCGGGAAAGATCAATCATGGTCCGATCGATCAATTCCACGGCAACCGGCCCCAGGGTAACCAGGTGCTGGGCAGCATCCATGGCCGCGTGAAAGGTCGGGAAATGACAGATGCCGAGCAATTTGTGTTTTGGGGTTGGGGATAATTTGAGGCCAATGCTCCGGAAATACGCCAGGGTTCCTTCCGAGCCAACCAGAAGATGCGAAAGATTGCCGGGCTGTGCTCCAGGAGTTAGCGCATCAATGTTGTAGCCGCCTACGCGGCGCAGCACCTTTGGAAACTGACGCTCAATCTCATGCTGCTCGCGATTTCCGATATTCAGCAGGGCCCTGGTCAGCGGATGGGCATTTCCGGAATGAATATCGACATCCGAAAAACGGATTGTTTCGGCGTTGGTCAGCATGGCATCGATGTCGATCACGTTATCGCGCATAAGTCCGTATCGTATTGATCGACTTCCGCAGGAATTGTTTCCGGTCATGCCGCCGATGGTTGCCCGACTACTGGTCGAGACATCAACCGGAAACCACAGGTTGTGGGGCTTTAGTTTCCGGTTCAGTTCGTCCAGAACAATGCCGCCTTCAACCCGGCATTCAAGGTTATCAAGATCGATATCCAGTAGATGGTTGAGGTGCTTGCTGGTGTCTACCACGATACCCTCGGTGACAGTCTGGCCACACTGGGAGGTTCCACCGCCCCGAGGCAGTACCGGAATACTGTTTTGTGAGGCATAGTCGAGAGTCTCGGCAATGTCCTCTTCACGTTTGGGAACCACGACCGCAAGCGGCATCATTTGATAGGCCGATGCATCCGTTGCATAGAGCCCCCGGTCAAAGTGATCGGTCAGTACCTCCCCCCGTACTCGTCTAGTCAGATCCTTTTGCAAAGCGTGGATTTCAAGCATGGCGTGAGCGATATAGGTGATTTATGGTATTTCAAATTGTTGCGATGGAGGCTTGTGTTATCGCTATTTCCAAGGCGATTTTGTTGGCACTAATGTCTTGGGATATTCGACTTTGCAGATGAGTCTAAATGCGTAGAAATTGGAAGTATCATTCAAAATCTATCCTAATTAGTGTTTGCCAGAAAAGTCATAAAACATAACGATAACAAGGATATGCGTACGGATTCCGAGAGCGGGGAATTTTTGCGGATCAAGCAGATGTGTGCAAAATGCCCCGAGATCGTCCAGGCTGGACAATTTCGGGAAAATCTTCGAAAATTATTGCTATTGTTGTATTATCATTGTTAATCACGACACTCTCAGGGCTTTACTACAGAGGAGTTATAGCCAATGAGAGCATACTTTTGGCAATCTTTATTCTCCCGCTTACCATTGCATTGATTCAATCACTTGACCATACGATATTTCAATTAACCAATAAGATATCCCTATGCCACAATTCTGTAAATGTTTGGGGGAACTGGATCCGAGAATCTGATTTGTTGGAGAGGAAAATAAAGTTAAGCAAAAAGGCTGATGTTAATGAAGCGGTATCGAAGATCAACAGCAAATATCAACAATGCATGGAAACTGCTGCACATGTTCCAAATCATTTATTCTTGAAATATAAGAAAAAGTTTCGTTACCACCGTCTACAATCAAAGGAGATTGATAGTCTTCAGTTAAATGACTTCCGCCAATTCAAATAAAATGGGGGTTATATCGAAAAGTAGCATTTTGTTTGACCTTTCTATCATTGTCACTATTTAGTAAAGAAAACACTGAAACAAGAAACCTGATTATGAGCAAAGTACCCAGCAAGTCATCCTGCGAATGGTTAACACTGTGCAGATAGCCAACATGTTTGGCATAAAAGAAAAAGCACAGGAGTGGATTAAGCAAAGACGCTGGCCAAATGGCCCTGTTTGCCTGCACTGCGGAACTTCCGAAGTCCAATACAACATCAAGCATCCTGCCATGACACATCGTTGCCGGAAATGCTCAGGCAAACCCATGTTCAGCATGAAGACGGGGACAGTCATGGAAGGATCCAAGATCAAGTACCGGCATTGGGCTGTCGGCATCTCTCTGCATACCACAAATATCAAGGGGATTTCCAGCATGAGATTGCATCGTGAACTGGGAATCGGCCAGAAGGCCGCTTGGTGCATGCTTCATAGGCTCCGGGATGCGTTTGAAAAAGAAATCGGGCAACTAGTTGGCCCCGTAGAAGTTGATGAAACCTTCATTGGCGGTAAACGCAAGAACATATCCAATGCCAAGCGGAAAGCATTGGAAGACGTCGGATGCGGGGCAGTCGGTAAAACTGCAATAGTAGGAATGAAGGATCAAGAGATCAGCGAAATCACTATCACTGCTTCGGTGATTGATGACACTGATGCCAAAATCTTGCAGGGTTTCGTAAAATCTAATGCCGATGAAAATGCAACAATCTATAGGGATGGCGCGACCGCTCATAACGGTCTGCCTTTCGATCATGAATCAGTCAACCAATCAGTAAGCAAGTATATGAACGGTATAGATCATGCTAACGGAATTGAATCATTCTGGGCATTGATGAAGCGTGGCTATCACGAGATCTACCACCAGATGCGACATGTCAAAGAGTTCGCAGGACGGTATAATGACCGGGATTTTGGCACAAATGACCAGATGGACAGGATTGTTAGTGGAATGGGGGGCAAGCGTCTTCGGTATGCAGATCTCATCACTAATGGATTTCACAGCGGAGCACGATGATGGAGGCAGTAGTACTCCCCACTGCAAAGGAGATCAGGGACGTTGTCCTAGAATGGATAAATTCCAAACAGGTGAATGTGGGCTTGGGGCTTCCTGAATATGATGATCGAAGCGACTTGTGGAGGGTTTCATTACTAGCCCCACACAACGGCAATATCCCTGTTGGAGAAGTGAAGGTAAGAGGAAGCAGGGTCGTTTTTTCAAGCGATGTGCAGTTGATCAAGCAACGAATTGAGAGTACTTCACTGGTTAAGGCCAAAAAATCCACCCATGCAATATCTTTCCGCCCCATCCCTTCCCGCCTGATACTTGGGGATGCCGTGGATGTGCTGGCAGAATACCCGCCTGGAACTGCCCAGTTAATCTTTACCTCCCCTCCATATTTCAACGCAAAGCCAGAATGTTTTGAATACAAGGACTATGAAAGCTATCTGGATTTGCTTCGCGAAATCTTTGAGGGTTGTTATCACGTTTTGAGTGAGGGCCGATTTCTGGTTGTAAACACCAGCCCGGTATTGGTGAAGAGACCGAGCCGCAATGCCTCCAGCAAAAGAATTCCGGTTCCGTATGATCTACACGGCATCCTGACTAGGATCGGTTTTGACTTCATTGACGATATCATTTGGGAAAAGCCCGAAGGAGCGGGGTGGAATATCGGCAGAGGCAGGCGTTTTGCGGCAGATCGTCAGCCTCTACAGTACAAGGCGGTGTCTGTTACTGAAAACGTCATGGTTTACCGGAAGGAAACGGACAAGCTCATTGACTGGAATCTGCGAAACCATCCGGACCCGGATGCCGTGAGAAAATCCTGTATTGATGGCGAGTACGAGAAAACCAACATATGGAAAATTCACCCTGCTTCCCACAAGGAGCATCCGGCAGTGTTTCCCGAAGCCCTTGCCGATCGGGTAATTCGTTACTACTCTTTTGAAGGAGACCTGGTTCTTGATCCATTTGCCGGAACTGGCACTACGGGTCGGGTTGCCGGAAATCTGGCCAGGCGGTTTATCATGATTGAAAAAGACCCTGCTTATTTCGCTCTTCAGACTGGCAATGAAAACCTGATGGAGCATGATCCGCAAATTTGCGATCATGAATATTTTGCAGGAGCGGTTTTTTGAACACTCCATCCTGGAAAGACCCTTTTTCGGCTGAAGGCTTGAGGGATGCATCAGCAAGGATATTAACAGGCACGAACTACCGACTATTCTTTGACGGGGTTACAAGAAGGGATTTGCTAAAAGCATATACAGAGCTTCACAAGATTTCGCAGAGTTATCCGAATGATGATGAGAAATGGCGAGCCAGTGTACGTGAGCTGATCCAGCAATCGGGAGACGGGAAAGACAATATCCGTTACTGGCTGATTGGGCTTGGTAAGAAAACCGCACAGAACCTAGGTCTCAAAGTGAGTGATTACCCGTCTGTATTTGACATGATGCTGGAGGAGATACAGAACTACCCAAGCCATATCAAAACTCGGGATATTGCACTGCTTATGTGGTGCGGGGCTGCAACCCTGACCATACGTGG
>VXPI01000247.1 GCA_009839585.1 Gammaproteobacteria bacterium | reverse complement strand
TGCACCGTATAATGGCATGAACCGGCTACGAAGTCAACAGTGTCCCGATGAAAGATTCTGATCTGCATATGTCTGAAGATTTGGCTAATACAGGCAAGGGAAACTTATTTATGATCTTCGGTGAGCCAGATATTGCAATCCTGGAAACTGAAGATGAGCATTTCCAGGTCGAGATCAAAGGGGTTGACGTTTTTGACCCACGGAGCGGGAAGATTCGGTCACATGGTCCCGATGGAATAGCCTGTTGGTTTATCGATACTGACTATAACGAAGAAAGCTTCTTTGTTCGCCATGCATACTTTCCCGGGACAAAAGACCCGTATAAGGCATTAAAGCAAACCCTGAAAGCCGAGATAGATGTGGAATCCTGGTTGACATTGAACAAGACCGTTTCGCGCCCTTTCTCGAAACCTCAATCAGGACGTATTGCAGTCAAAGTGATTAACCACTTGGGCGATGAAGTTATTAAAGTCCATAGACTGTGAATCGTTTACCTTGAAAGTACTATTTCGAGTGGTGCCCTAATCTCTATTTTGAGGTTACGGATGGGTCTATGCCTCGCCGGGTATTCTACAGTCTGCTATTATTCCGGAAGTCAGGGGTAGACCCGATTCCCAGGATACAATGCAATTGAGCCACCGATTGCAAAACGTGACCAGACAGATCGTATTACATTTGCACACAAATCCATACCAGAAGATATAGAAATGAAACGCTATTCCTCTGCTTCGATAGCGAACGCATTTTTGAACAGGGCCTTTGCGGAGAAAAAAACAATCTCCCCCATGAAGATTCAGAAGTTGCTGTATATTGCACATGGCTACTCCCTTGTTGAACGAGATGAACCACTTCTTGACGAGGTGTCTGAGGCATGGAAGTTTGGCCCCGTCCTGAATTCGCTGTATCACCAATGCAAGTATTTTCGTCGCCATGGAGTCAATAGATATTTACTGGAAATCGATCAGGATTCCATGGAGCGCAGGCCGTCACCGATTCCGGAAGATGAATATGTTGGGGACATTGTCGATTTCGTGTGGGAAACCTATGGCAACGAACTCCCCATGAATCTTTCAGCATGGACCCATGAAAAGGGCGGACCATGGGATACGGTGACGGATGGTGGAAGCAACATTCTTCTGCATATGGAAGTTCCAAATGCATTGATAAGAGATTATTTCAAGGAGCGCATGTATGATAAATGACAGGGAAGAGGCTCGCAGGCCACTGAAAAAACCAGGCAGGGAAGATGTTATCGAGGGATGACTGGATAGACTGGGAGACTATCAATCGCCAATTGGAAGGAACAAGGTACTGTTCATAGATCTGAAATTTGTAAAGCTTGGCGTTTCTGATCGACTGTAGAGAGCAGCAATCCTGCTCTCAATTATTCCTCTGGGGATGGCTTGTGTGGCATTGGTCGCCGGCATTTAATGATATGGATTGGGACAAGGACGCGCTTGCATGGATATCTTCGCCTCTGATGTTGGCTATCGGTATTGCCGTGGGGCGAGGCGGGAAAGTGGATGCCGGGCAAGATTAGCAAGGCATAAAATCCCCAATTCCACTCCGAAGTAACACTCCTGCACCTAGGTGCTGCACTTCGGAGTGGAATTGGGACAATAAAACAGTGAACCCTAGGTTTAATTTTTCGTTGATCGACCCAGTTGGATAAAAAAAGATATCATAGTGTCATTCTATGGCTGTGCTTGTGTAGCATGATGGTGTTTTCGCTGATCCTGCTTGGCGGTGCGGTGCGTCTGACCGGGTCCGGGCTGTCCATGGTTGACTGGAGGCCTATTACTGGAGTATTGCCACCCCTTTCGGATACAGAATGGCTTCAGGCATTTGAACAATATCGCCAGTTTCCCGAATTCAGGGAAATCAATTATTCGATGGGACTCGGTGAGTTCAAGTTTATTTTCTTGATGGAGTATGCGCACAGGATACTGGCGCGTCTTACCGGGATTGTCTTCCTGGTGCCGTTTCTGGTTTTTCTCTTCATGGGCAAGATCGGGTCACGGCTGATTCCACGCCTATGGAGCCTGTTTGTCCTGGGCGGTGTTCAGGGAGTGATCGGCTGGTATATGGTACAAAGCGGGCTTGTCGATAATCCGGCGGTCAGCCAATACAGGCTGACCTTGCACCTGATGGTCGCAGTTTTCATTTATGCGTACATGATTCGACTGGTTGTCGGGCTATCCCATTCTGATCGACTGGATGGACAAGCGGGTTTTGCAGACCGATTTGGTGGTTTTGCCATCGTTGCCGTTCTTGTCATGATTGCAAGTGGGGGACTGATGGCTGGGACTCATGCGGGGTTTATATTCAATACATTTCCGACTATGGGAGGGGCGTGGGTTCCCGATCGCCTATGGGCAATGAGTCCGGTTTGGCTGAATGTGTTTGAGAACACGATTACGATCCAGTTTGTGCATCGTGTACTGGCTTTGGCGGTATTCATGATTGTCTGTGCCTATGCATTCCTTGTCTACCGCAGGAATTCCGGAATTGACCGGCTGATGAGCCTGGTGATGATCATTATGCTGGCCAATCAGGTTACCCTTGGGATAGCCGCTTTGTTGAATGGGGTTCCAACCGCACTAGGTGTGGCGCATCAGGCCGGAGCAATACTGTTATTGACCAGTATTCTGATCGCACGTTTTCAGATGCCGGGAGAAGCCAAACGCCTTCATCTCCCGACCGGTCCATGAAGAGCCAGGACGAGATTCATTCATGAGCAGAATAGCAGTAGGCGGATGGCAGCATGAAACCAATACCTTTGCAACGATTCGTGCTGATTACGCGGCTTTTCAAATGGCCGACGAGTGGCCAGCCAAACATTCGGGGCAGGCAATGCTGGATGCGGTTGATGGCGTACACCTGCCAGTCACCGGAGCCATTGAAGCATTGACCGAGTCCGGGGATGAAGTGGTTCCACTGCTATGGTGCTCGGCCACCCCGTGCAGCTATGTTACCGAGGATGCATTCGAAAGAATCAGCTCGGAACTGATCAGCCAGTTGAGGCAAGCGTTGCCGGTTGACGGGATATACCTTGATCTGCATGGTGCGATGGTTTGCGAACATGTTGATGATGGTGAAGGTGAAATTCTGGCCCGAATTCGTGAAATGGTCGGTTCGGATCTGCCCATCTTTGTCAGTCTGGACTTGCATGCAAACATCACGGAGCGAATGGTGAAAATGGCTTCCATGATTGATGTCTTTCGCACCTATCCACATATTGACATGGGTAAGACGGGGTATCGGGTTGCGAAGTTTCTGAGTCGGCATGTCAAGGATCGACAACCCCTGGTTAAAGCCTATCGGCAACTTGATTTCCTGATCCCGCTGAATGCTGGATGCACGCTCATGGAACCCTGTCGAACAGTCTACAGGGCCTTGCCGGAGTACATATCGGATCATGTTCCTTCGATATCACTGGCCTGCGGGTTTCACCTTTCCGATATTCATGATGCAGGTCCCGCGGTGGTGGCTTGTGGGCACGACATGGATGCTACCCAGGCCGCAGCTGACAATCTGGTTGAGGAGGTTTACCGTCATAAGCAGGAGTTCTACAAGGAGGTGTGGTCGGTAGATGCAGGAATCACTGAAGCCGCAAGGGTGTTCAATGGCCAGGGTCGGACGATAGTCATTGCCGATACCCAGGATAATCCCGGAGGTGGAGGGTCTGGTGATACGGTAGGGGTGCTTCGCTCCATGCTTGCCCATGGTTTGCAAAATGCGGTGTTCGGAGTATTGAATGACCCTGGTGTAGCCATGATGGCGCATCAACATGGGGTGGGGGCGGAACTTGACATTGAACTCGGCGGCAAGCTCAGCTCTGCTGGCGGACCCTCTCTCCGGTGCAGAGCCAAAGTTAATGCATTGAGTGATGGTCGATTCACTGCAACCGGGCCAATGTATCATGGCGCAAACATGCACATTGGCAAAACAGCCCTGTTGCAGATTCAAGGGATACTGGTGGTGGTGTGCTCGAAAGCAGTGCAGACAGCGGACAGGGAACATTTTCGGCATATCGGGATAGAACCGGGGGAGATGGATTATGTGGCTCTGAAGAGCTCTGTGCATTTTCGTAACGATTATGAAGACATTGCGAGCCGGATTCTTGTAGTGG
Organism: Gammaproteobacteria bacterium; assembly: GCA_009839585.1. Lineage (GTDB taxonomy): Bacteria > Pseudomonadota > Gammaproteobacteria > Arenicellales > Poriferihabitantaceae > Poriferihabitans. Next base: position 7,234 of record VXPI01000247.1, on the reverse strand, counting down.
CTGCGCCGGGAGAGGTCTATGCTGACCCATCGCTGTTGGGTTACCGGTTTATTCGCCCTGGTGTTGAACGCACAGCACTCACGCTTGGCCAGAAATAATCTGTTGGTTGTGGCCGAAGTTAATCTATCAACCAGGTAACGGATGAATCACTGCCCGAACCAGACAAGAAGGGTAGGCATTGTGCCTGGCTGTATGGTGGTTTCCGCCGTACAGCCAAAGCCTTGATCACTGGCTGAAGTCAATTTCCGAAACATCGAATCCAATCACATCAAGGAAAGTTTTGCCATTTTGCGCCATGCTTGAGATTACAGGAGGCTTGGATATGGCAACCATGAACATTTCCCTGTCCGGCTCGATGAAAGACTGGGTGGAGGGACAGACCAATCGGGGCGTTATGACAACGTCAGCGAGTATTTGCGCGACCTGATCCAGATCGCGCGGCGTTTCAGGCTCGTACCATGCGTGGCGATTAAGTTTTCACGGCCGGCTGAAAACGATTTGCTCGACATTTTCCGCTACGGCATCGAGCACTACGGATTGGCCGGCGAAGAACGCTACAAGCGCTGGCTGGAAAGGACATTGCGGCCCTTGTCCGAGAATTCCCGCAGGCCCGGTTGCGGTATGAGACCAGGCTGTCGGTATACATCGCCCCGGCCCAACAGCATCTGACTGTCTACACGCTTTTAGAAGACAGCGAGACGGTATTCGTGCTACAGGTCCGCCATCATTGAGAAAACTGGGCAACCCGGCCCGAAACATCGCATGACGGTCCAGACAGGAAGGTATCAATCGACCTGCAAACGCACTCACGGGGCTTCCCGATGCCTCCGATCTGGCCGGTTTCTGAAAAATTCACCCGTTTTCGGGCAATCTGGCGCAATTTCACCATGACCGCAGGATGAAATGCCCCTATGAGAGCATACCGCTGGGTCTTTGGTTCCTGCCCGGTTCCCTGCAGGTAGATAAGGCAGTATTAGAATGCAGAGCAGGAATACGAAATTGAAGTTTCGACGTGCTTATTTCGGGCAGTGCAGGGTCGGACTTTGACTCTTATCGTCTTTTGCATCATTCATTCTCCTGCCATTAAGCATGTGCCTTTCCACAGCATAAGAAAAAACAGGTGAAGTGAACGCCATTGGGTGCATGGATGTCCTGCATCAGTTTCGGGGGCCATAAAGTACTTGTCCTGATTTACCTTGTCCTGATTTACAGGTCGCTTGGTCTTATATGGCACCAAAACCGGTTCGGCACTTCCTGAAGTCGATTGTAAAAATTTGGCGGAGTGAATAGATCGACATGCCTGCAATAGGCATCAGGGCTGGAATTCCGCAACCCCTAATGCCCTCAGACCAACGTATCGCCGCTCTGAACGCGCAAGGATTTGATCGACTGAGTCGACCAGACCGTATAAGAGAGTCTCCTGGCCCTGTATTCAGTTTATCTATGGTTGTGGTTCACAGCAATATCTGACATCAAGACTTGGGTAAACGGAGGGTGAAAATACTTGTATGTGGTTAGATATAGGACTCACCCTTGCATTTTAATCTACAACCATACATAGTTACAAATAACAAAACAACAATACTACATATAACATGAACAAGCATAAGTACTATCCATTAGAAACACATCTAAAATCTATTGGTAGACCTGAAATTCCGATGACTTTTCATGAAATTGAATCCGTTATCAAGGACAGTCTTCCACGGTCAGCCCGAAAACATCGTGCTTGGTGGAGCAACAATACCTCAAACAGCGTAATTACCCATTCCTGGCTCAAAGCGGGTTACAAGACTGCGAAAGTTAGCCTTGACAATGAATGTCTTGTATTCGAAAGAGTCGATTCAGGCAAGGATTTGACTTGTCGTACGGCTGATGGTGCCGGCAGGAATCAACGTAATGTTCACTACGAGGCTCCCTCATCTGCTACGGACGAAAGCGGTTCAAGAACACATCCCGTTTTGGGCTGCATGAAAGGTACTGTAACTATTGCAGACGATTATGACCCTTCCGAACCCGCTTTTCCGGAGTGGGCTGGGATAGTTCATAATGCAAGTCTCAATCATGAATGAGTTGTTGCTGGACACCTGTGCGGTAATATGGACAGCGACTGACGATCAGTTGGGCATGGGCACTGACATTGGTCGCCGGCTTACGGAAAGCTATGATACGGGTTGTCGCACTTATGTGTCGCCCATTTCTGCCTGGGAACTGGGTATGCTGACTGCTTGTGGAAAAATAAGACTGGAAAGGCCATTAACAAAGTGGTTTGAAGAGTACATTAATCTTGGGCAGATTTCGCTGGCGGAAATGTGTCCGAAAATACTGATCGAATCCTCGTATTTGCCGGGTACTCTTCCATCAGACCCAGCGGACCGGGTTATAATTGCCACGGCCCGCATACTGAATCTCCAGATCGTTACTCGTGACCGGGCTATTCTTGAATATGCTGGCAAAGGATATGTTCAGGCACTGCGTTGCTAGCCTGACTTTCATGATGTATCGATCATATAGGGTCTCGTTCACGACGGTGTTGACGTAGCGAACTTTGGGTCAGCCCCGGATGTCGTGAGCACATGCGCTCGATTGTCATGAACCTTGAACCTAATGGTACCGCCTGAAGAACCAGGATGGCGTTCCGGGAGTTTACTCCAGCGCAAAAGCCTGTTTGCTGCGGAGCAGTGGAATTCAGTAGAGAAATGGTGTTGTGGAGCGATCGACAGTGCCAAAATCGAGTTCCGGAGCAGCGCATAACCGAATCCTGCAGTCTTCTCATGCGGTGAGTGCCACACAAAGCTTAATCTGACCAGTTTGAACTAGATATGATGACTCCCATGAAATTGATTTATTCAACGTATGAGGCCAAGGTGCGCTTTTCTGAAGTTTTGCGCCACGTCCGGAGAGGCAGAGCAGTTACGATATCTTATCGCGGAGAGCCGGTTGCCGAGATTCGCCCTGTACAGCCGTCCCTCCTGACTATGGAAAAAAGGCTGGGTAAGCTTGAGCTGCAAGGCATTATTTCCGCTCCGGAGAAGCCCGGATGGCGTTTCCCCTTCATTATGCATCGCCCCGGAGCATTACAGAGATTTCTGGATGAACGTAACGGATGACTGCCGCCTACATTGATTGCGGTCGTTTTTGATGAAGGCGTCGGAGTGGGCGTGGCAAATCGATTGACGGAATTTACCCATCTGCTTTCTTCCAGCCTGCTTGAAGCCGAACTGAGGTCTGCCTTTTCGCGAAAGTGTTGACTTGCTACCAGGCATCTTGTCCGGTCTCAGTCATTCTCACCATTATTTCCCGTACAATTGGAAACACCTAAGTTTCCAAAATCCAGTCAATGCCAGTTACAGGAACCGATAACGTGACCGAATCAGTTGGCATGATTCGGACCCTGCAATAAGTCTTGAATATCAGGGTGATCGGATATAACAGCGTGTTGTCTGCAAAGCGACGCATTTGAGTAGAACTCTCGTACAAACAACCGTGCTCTAAAATGAGAATACCGCAATATTTTCTGCCGGCAGCATTTTTCATTATGCTGTCACTGGCCCCCGATAGCTCGTATGCAAAGGATATCGATTTGGCTGAATACTTTGCTGAAAATGCCGGAGCGGTCACAATCGATATAGTCAACGACGATTGGAACCGGATTCTTGAGACCTACATCCAGGAGAATGATGGCATAAATCTATTCGGTTACTCGAAAGTCACCGATGAAGACCGGGCTTCCCTGAACCGCTACATCGCATATCTTGCATCACTGGACGTATTCTCGCTGACGGCTGCGCAACAGTTTTCCTTTTGGACCAATCTATACAACTCGTTGACCATTCTCGTGATTCTGGATGAATATCCAGTCAAGAGCATTAGGGACATATCTTCCAGTTTGCTGCAAAGGGGGCCATGGAAGAAAAAACTGGTTACCGTAGACGGCATCAAGCTCAGCCTTGACGACATTGAGCACGAAATATTAAGACCCGTCTTCAATGACAATCGCGTTCATTATGCCGTGAATTGTGCCTCAATTGGCTGTCCCAACCTGCAGCAAGCCGCTTTCACCCATGAGACCCTCGATGAGATGCTCGACAAGGCTGCAAGCGAGTACATTAATCACCCGAGAGGTGTGACGGTCAATCAGGGACATTTGACTGTATCGAGCATTTTCAAGTGGTATTCGGATGACTTTGGGCAAGGCCAACAGGATGTGATCAATCACATGTTGATATATGCAAATGACGAACTTGCTGCAAGCTTAAGGACATTCAGTCGAATATCCGGTTATGCATATGACTGGGACTTGAACGAATATCAATGATCAATGGCCAGCATATTTCGGTCATTATTCCAGTCTTGAATGAGGAGTTGTCGATAACTTCAGTCATCCGGGATATTCCAGAACAGGTTGACCGTATTCTGGTCGTTGACAACGGCTCCATCGACAAGACACGAGAGAGGAGTCTGGCTGCCGATGCAGAAGTCATCTGCGAAATCCGAAAAGGATATGGCAGTGCATGTCTGGCTGGGATCAGGGCAGTGAGGCCGACGGACATAATTGCCTTTATTGATGGCGATTACAGCGATTATCCGGAGGATCTTAAATCGGTACTCAAGCCTGTAGCCGAGGGCTATTCGGATCTCGTGATCGGCTACAGGGAATTTCTGTCAGAGGGCAAGCTAGTTATACCCAGACACCAGATGTGGGGCAATCGGATCAGCTGCTTCCTGATTGGTATCCTTCATGGAGTTCACTATCGAGATCTGGGTCCCATGCGCGCCATTCAAAGATCCAGCCTCGAGAAGTTGAACATGAAGGACAAGGATTTCGGCTGGACCGCTGAAATGCAGATCAAGGCATTTCGAATGGGGCTACGGGTTCAGGAGGTGCCGGTACGCTACCGTCAACGAACCGGTCAGTCAAAAATATCAGGAACCGTAAAAGGTTCGATCATGGCGGGCTACAAAATACTCTATTGGACTTTACGGCTGATGCTGACCTCTCGCAAGACGAATAGTCCCCCCAGCCATTCCTGAGCGGTTGAATACCAGATCAATCAGGAAGGCCGCAGCAATAAGCAGAACCTCCAGCATGTAAGCCAGATAGTGCACTTCATATGCGGGCAGATTGGCACTCATGAGATTGAGGCCGGTTATATAGGAAAATACTACCGCAAAAGATGCAGTCCAAGCCACAAATGTCGGCCGAAGCACGGCAAACGGCAACAGCCACACCAGATACCAGGCATTGATGACCGGATTCAAGACCAGAAACATCCCGTATATCCAGTCCATGCGTGGCATTGCACTGGAAGAATCATGATTTTGCTGATGAAACCAGTAAAAGTAGCAAGTCCATAACGCAACAAACAGGGACAGGCAAATCAAGCGCGAACTTCTGTCAGTGAAGAATGCCTGCAACGCTTCAAATACCAGCGGGTTAAAGTTCCACTCCCTGGCAAAGAGACCCAGTACCAGCATATCGGTATGTCCCTGAAGAACGAATGGAATGTACAGCAGAAAAGCCGCCAAAAATGCCAGAGCCCAGTGTTTGAGTCCTTTCCGGAACAGAAAATAGGGCAAGGCAACCAGCGCAAAAACCTTGGCACAGCATGCGAGCGTTGCAACCAGAATAGCTAGCATGGACTGACCCCGGCTTCTTAACAGGAAAGCGGCAAATAAGAGAGTCACACCGATACCATCCGGGTGTGCCGTGAAAACCGTTTCCTTGATGATCAACGGACACCAGGCATACAGCATCACATAGCGTAGCGGTGCCACTTTGGTCAGCATCCAGATCAGTACCAAATCTACGCTGGCTAAAATCACCTGCAGAAAATTGATATCAGCCGGAGATACCAGATGGGCAAAAGCAAATACATACTGAAGAACCGGTCCATAGATGGTGGGTAGGTCGGGATTGTTGACCCAATTCAGGGTGGCTTGACACTCAGGTGACAGATCACTGCCGGCAAACAGGGTAGATGGAGCAATCCCATAAGGGGAGCCGGTAGCCACAAATACACAACCGTCAAGCAGATACCGGTGAAAATCGTCCTCGAGTATCGGGGAGCCGACAATGGCAATCATTCTGAAGATGACGGCCCAGATGAACACCATCCTGAAGGAGATTGTCAGATTGCCAAGGGTCTGCAGGATATACACGACGGCAACCACCATGGCGGCCAGCGTGTAGGCTTGAACAAAGACGGACAAGGGCATGCCCGTATCGAGACTGGAATAAAAGGCCATCACCGCGTAGATTACGGCGAGCAGGCCACCTGCGAGCATGTGGACCATCAGGCCAACTGTGGCTCTATTATTTCCCCACACTTTGCTTCGACAGGGTTTTATTCATTGCCATCTCTTTCAAATAAGTCATGCTCAATCTGCCCCACTCGAGAGTCCTGTACTGGAAAAGCGGGAGTTTTGAAGGTCATCAGACTTCCTCAAAATTTCCTGTTGCTGTGAAGCGGCTCGCATTATTTCGCATGAAAAGCAGGCCAGGCCACCAGCCTGAATTATAGACTCCCGGGCGGCAGATCATTTTGATGGTTTGTGAAGAATCAGAAATCATCAACAGGATTGATGTCCTTCTTGCCCTTGCTTGCCATGTGTTGCGGTTTCCTGGTATGAGACCCAGGTTAGATTTCCAGGCGTTTCGCCATGCGACGGATAGTGAGTCCTTGCACAATAATGGAGAAGACTACAATGATATAGGCCATCATCAGGAAAAGACCCCGTTCTGTTTCCTGGGCAGGGTTAAGGCCAATGCTATAGATATACCGCCTCTCAAACTGCTCCAGGCCAGAATCTTTACCGCGTGATCACTGTATTTATGGTTGATACCCCGATCGATTTGGGTAGTTTCAGAAACTGGTAATTGATGAATGAAAACGTTGCCGATAGCAAAAGTAATATCCCAATGACATGAGTAATATCCACACCCTGAATCAGATCTCTGCAGATCAGGACGTCACCGGTGGCATGGGCGGCATTTCATCAAAGTTCGGAATATCAGTGCGGGTAATGTCCCAGCTCTCACGCTGTTTGGTATACACCACGACATCGGGCTCATACCAGCTGTTGTCGTCCAGAATACCGACCGGGACGGCAATCTTGCCGGGTCTGCCAGTATTAATCCCGAACATGCGACTGCCACATTTTGGGCAAAAATACCGGGTATTGCGATTGCCGCGATCTGTGGTTACGGTATACCCTGTTGCTTGACCCGAGA